>NZ_JBDIYD010000010.1:0-100953 GCF_039649255.1 Dechloromonas sp. ZS-1
CTTCTTCCATCACCATGCTCATCTCGGGTCACTCCTTCAAGGTTAACACCTGAGCAGGTTTTTACTGGGTCAATACATGGCTGCTAAATTTCTTCACGCTGTGTGTGGTGACGGTAGCTACCAGAAATTTATGGGGGTCAAAGGTCCGCACGGTTTTTCGAATGTTCCGGTTGCGCGGGTGGATGAGGCTGTGGCGCGTGCCTTTTCCGCAGATGCATCGGGGAAAGATGCCTACTTTGCCTGCGCCCAGTTTGCCAATGCAGACAGCCGCAAAGGTGAAAACGCAGTCGAAGCGCGTAGCTTCTGGCTCGATCTGGACTGTGGACCGGGAAAGCCTTACGCAAATCAGAAAGAGGCTGGTGCGGCGCTGACCGTGTTCTGTAAGTCTGCGGGCTTGCCTGCGCCTACACACGTTGTATCCAGTGGGGCAGGGTTGCATGTCTATTGGGCGTTGGAGGCTCCTGTGCCTGCTACTGAGTGGAAGGGCTATGCCTCCAAACTCAAGGTGCTTACGCACCATCATAAGTTGGCCGCGGATGACTCTCGCACGGATGATATTGCTAGTGTCCTGCGTGTTCCTGGTACGCGTAACTGGAAAAAGCCTGATGCCCCGAAGCCGGTTCGCTTGTTGCGTGGGGCATTTCCTATCCGTCAAAGCGATTTTTTGGGGCGGCTGGAAAATGCCTACCAGATGGCTGGCTCTCCCGCTTTGCGCTCTCATGGTCCGGTGCGCGCAGTTGAGTCCGGTGATGCTGTGCAGAGTGAGGTGGTGGCACTCTGCGAAGTAATGGCACGTAAGCACGCGGACCTTTGGGATGGCTCCTGTCTGGACGTAGCCGCCCCCGGATTGGCAGGTGATAAGCCTGCGTTTGTTGGGCAGGGTGCTGACCGCATGGAAGGTGTGCGCGCTCCGATGTATCAAGGCGACCGCACTCTGGCGGATTCCGAGTTCTGTAATCAGGCTATCTGGGAAGCTGCCCGCTTGGGCGTGCCTGAGGGACGCTTGGCCTCAACCGTTTGGGCTGCATACCAGCGTGGGGCCATGTTCCTTAATGACGATGACCAAGAGGACCGTAGCCGTAAGATTTTGCAATACGCCCTGCCTAAGCAAATGGACAAGTACCTTGCACGCAGGGGGGCGGCTGTTGCCCAGGCAGAGGCGGTGCAAGCGGATACCTGCGGGGAGTTGCTGAGCGATACAACTCCTGGTGATGTTCTGGCGGGGCGCTATTACGCGCGTGCGGCAAAGGGCAAGCTGAAATACTGCCGCCCCCGTGGGTTGTGGATGCACTTTGACGGCCTGCGCTGGGTGTTCTGTGAGGCTGGCGAAGAAATGCGTTTTGCCAAGCGCGTGGCAGATGCCATTCTGGAACGAGCGGCTAAGCTGTTTGCAGCAGATCAAGGTAAGCATGGTGCCTTGCTCTCATTCGCAAAAAAACTTCAGAACCTGCCGCGCATGTTGGCGATGGTTGAAATGGCAAAGTCAGAGGAAGGAATGACTGTTGCCACTATGTCCGCATTGGATAGTGACCCTTGGTTGCTTGGGGTGCGTAATGGGGTGGCAAACCTCAAGACGGGGGAACTGCTTCAAGCTGATCCAGCAATGCTCATCACACGGCAAGCGGCTGCCGAATACAGTGCAGATGCTGAATGCCCTGCTTGGCTGGCTTTCCTCGATCAGATTTTCAGCGGTGACGGTGAAACCGTTGCATTCCTGCAGCGCGCCTGCGGTTATTCACTCTCAGGCGTTGTAACTGAGGAAGTGCTGTTCATTTGCCACGGTTATGGGGCAAACGGTAAGTCTGTATTTGCCAATGTGCTGATGACAATCATGGCTGACTACGCACAGGCCGCCCCCTCGTCACTGCTTACGGTTCGATCAGCGAATGACACAGGCGCACGTAATGATCTGGCTCGCCTGTGCGGTGCGCGAATGCTCGGTATCAATGAAACCCAGAGCGGTGACCGCCTGGATGAGCAGATAGTGAAGCAGATCGCCGGACGTGAATTGATTTCAGCGCGTTTCCTGCATAAGGAATACTTCGACTTCTGGCCCACGGCTAAGCCTTGGTTGCGTACGAACCATAAACCGATCATCACGGGTGAGGACGATGGCATTTGGCGGCGGCTCATGCTTATCCCATTCTCCCGGAAGTTCGCTGAGCATGAGCGTGACCCCTACCTTGAGCAAAAGTTGCTTGCGGAGCGTGATGGCATTTTGGCCTGGATGGTTCGGGGTTGCCTTGATTGGCAGAAACGCGGGCTTAAGCCATCACGCACGGTGCGTGCAGATACGGCTACCTACCGTAAGGACTCGGACCTTCTCGGTGAGTTTCTAGAGGATCGCACTGCGCTGGGTAACGACGATCGGACTGAGCAATCCGCTCTGTTTGCTGCATATCGTAACTGGCATGAGGCAGGTGGCACCCGTGCGGGGTCTAAGGCGAGCCTCACACGCAAGATGAAAGAACGTGGATTTTCAGAGGCTCGGAGTAACGGTAAGCGTTACTACATGGGGCTCCATCTCGTTCCCGCTAGTGGCTAATCGCACAGGGCAGGTAGGGCAGGTTTTGAGGTGATTTGGGGTAATTCTCTATAAATCATTCTCATGGAGCGATTTAGTCAAAAAGGCAAAAAACCCGCCCTACCTGCCCTGTTTTTACGACCCACCCTCTGTGCCGGACCACATCCTTAACTTGAAAGCTGCCACCAATGGAAAAAAATAGCTTCGCTGTGCAGTACGCACAGAACTTAATGAGAGCCAAAGCCAGAGCAGACGCAGTGCAGGCGCGTACCCAAGCAGACACGGCTGCGGGGTATGTCCCCCTTGTCGATCAAATTCGCACTGTGCTGGTAACTCTGCCACCTGCTCAGGTGGAACGCTTGAGCCTTGCTGTGCTGTTGCCTCACCTGAAAGGGAAATATCGCCCGGCAGCTAACCATGTGAAGGTTGCCCAGGCATTACGCCAACTTGGCTACGAGTCCCGCCGAAGCTGGAAGCGGGCTGACCGTAACACCCGCGTCTGGATTAAATCGACCTACCCCCTGTGAGGAGCAATGCAATGAAGCACAATTTTCTGAAGTCGCTGAATCTTCCCCGCACGCAGGTGCGCTTGCTGCCAACGGTTCGCCTCGAAGAGGGATTGTGCGATTGGGAGACAGTACGCTCGAAAGAGTTAGAGCGTGTAGATTTGCCCGATTACCGTTACTACCTGCGCCAGTTGTATTCAGTGACCTCCAATCGTTGGGAGTGGCATGACCGTATGTTCGACTTAGAGCAGACACAGATTGAATCTGAAGAGGACGAGGTTTGTTATGCGCGCCTGTCTTTTGCTGCTTTGGACGAGTACCCCGCACGCATTTTGGGCAGTGTTGCTTACCAGATGGGTTATCGCCTTATCCCGTATGCGCGTAATGTAGCTAAGCGTGTAGGGGACCCGTCATTGGCTCACTACATCGAATTGCACTGCCGTCAGTGGGCAGAAGAGGCCGATGTAGTCTTCAATATTCTGGAAGGTAAAAAGCTGAACGCACGTAACGCAGCAAGTCAGATAGCCTTGATTGCTCCCGTTCGCCAGCGTGCGCACAAGTTGATTACTTTGATCGGTGATGAACTGGCCGATTACTGTATCGCATAGTAGTAGAGGCTAAGGCCGGGGGAACATCCCGGCTTTGTTCGCGCCGGACAAGTGTGTGCGAAATGCCAAGTAGAGGTTAAATGTCGGGGCGCTCAACCAATTTCCCATGGTTCAGGTTCGCGAAATCGGGTTTTGCAGACGCGACACGCATACCAATGGGCCATGTTTTCCGTGCCACAAGATGGACAGAAAATTTCATTGCGAACCCCCGTTACTGGTGGAATTTCTCTTTCAAACTCCGCGTGAAACTGCTCAACAATTTGGGCGCTCCCGGTTTCGTCTCGTATCGCACTCACTGCGGTAGAGATCGAACAACAAAACCACTCCTTATTCTCGCGATATAAGTTCAGTCTTTTATGGACGCCTTGTTCGACCTGGTAGGGGTCTATCACCAGAGCGTCGTAAGCAACTTCGTAGGGATATGGCAAAGCAGCACCATCGAACTCCCTCGCGCGCAATACGGGGTCTTTGGTAGAGAAACCAACTTTTACCAAGTTAGGCATGGCGCGGTTCGTGATCACGTAAACCCATCCCCTCACGCTCATTTAGCTCTCCATCTAGATTGTTCGTTGTGCGTTCGATTAGGCGCCATGCTGATTCTTTTTGCTTTGCTATTTCAATGCTTTTGACATGTTAAGGATAGCTGATTTTTTACCCTTGCGGTGTGAGGCATACATTAGGACCGGGTGCGGGGGTGGCCCCCCCTTGGTCCCACCGGGGGGAGGGGGCTAGCGTGCGAGCCAAACCAGCGTAGCAATCGAGACGAGAATCCCAAGGGCCATCAGGAATAAATTGAATGTCATTCTGCTGCGTGCTGTAGTTGTGCTGGGTTCGTTGACGAATTATGCGCCGAATAGTTCATTGGGATAATGCTTTGAGCAATAAAAACAAACATGCTGACATGTAAGTACATGAATTTAAACGATAAATTAATTGTTTTGAACCGTAAATTTATGTAGTCTGTTCGTCTCGATACTCAATAACGAAAGGACGAAACCATGCACCCGATCAACTTTGACCGCCCCCTTGAGGGCTTGGGCGATGTGCTGCGTAACTGCACGGAAGAGGGCTACGAACAACTAGCTGAGCGGCTTGCAAACCGACTGACACCCGTTGAAATGATCTGTGTAGGCTTTGCCCACAAGGCCCTGAGTGCTACAGAGGAAACGGCGGAGGGGGTAAGTGATGCCTGGGGGGCGGTGAGCCCTACGCTAACGGCTACAGAGCGCGAGTATGCTTTCTGGTGTTGGGCGGATGCACACGTTGAAACCGCGCTGACCTGTGGCGTGTGAATTGACGCGCTGCCTACAGTAGGCTGACAGAGGTAAGGACTGTCCTTCTCCTGTCCTTTTTTACATTGATTTTGCTAGGACAGCGCTAGATTTTGGCTACATCTGAGTGGCTGAGAAGTGCTGGAAAGCCTTGCGGCACAGAGTATTCGGTCGAACCTACCCAAACCTGTCTGACAGGTCCTGCCGGTTTTGAAGACCGGCCGTCCCACCGGGGAACGATCTCTTCCGTTTGTTCAAGACCCGAATTGCTCGGGACTGCCGCGGAGCACGTGTGTGTCGCGTACGCGGCGAGTGTACCCGATGCGGTCGAAGAATTCGAGGATGTGGATGGCGACTTTGCGGCCGCCGCCGATCTCGTCGCGCAGCGGCGCGGCGCGGGCATGGCCGTCGCGGGCGTTGAGTGTGGCGACGCGCCGTGCCAGGTCGGCCACCGCCTCGGCGGTGAAGTAGTGATCGTGGGCGACCGGATAAGCCTCGCCAAAGCGGGCCACGCGCTTGAAGAGCGCGCGCACGGTGTCTTCCGGCACGCCCGTGGCCTTGGCGATGTCGCGTACGCGCGGCGGACCATAGGGGGCGGCATCGAGCAGGGGACGCAGCGTGGCCCACAGATCGCGGTCGCCGGCGGCCAGCTGAACACGGTGTTCGGGCAGGTGCAGCCAGGCGTGGGTCTGGGCGATGCGACCGTCAGCCAGCAGCGGCCCGAGCAGGGCGTCGAAGGCAGGGCGGGCCAGCGTGGGCAGGGTCAGGCGGCGCAGGCGGTCGCGTTCGACGCCGGGCATGTCCGGGGCGCGTTCGTGTTCGGCCGCCAGCGCTGCCAGTAGCGTGTCGGTCAGGGCTTGCCAGATCGCCGGTGCAAAGGCGGTGTCGCCGACGACAATCAGATTCAGCTGGGTGCAGAGCCGTGTCAGTGCCGCGCCATCCAGATTGCGGTTGCGGGCGTAGGGCGTCAGGGCAACGCCCGCCGTCTGCTGCTCGGCAGCCAGCTGGAGGGCCGTCGCGGGGTCCGGGGCGGCCAGGGCGGCGAGCAGGGCGAGGCGTTCCGGGCTGCGTTTCTTGCGCGTTGGCGGGGCGATGTCGAGCACGGTGCCGCCGCCCAGCGTGTGGCGGGCCGAAGCGTCGCGCAGGATGAAGCGGTCACCGGCCAGGGCGCCAATCGGACGGTCGACCGTGATTTGGGCCCAGTTTTCGCCGCCGGGCGGAATCTCCTCGCCGGCCAGCAGCGCGATGCGGGCCGGGACGTCTTCGGCGCCGAGATGCAGGTGAACCTGCGTCCAGTGTTTGAGCGGCGCCTGTCCGGGCAGGACGCGCAGGCGAGCGTCGAAGCGGGTCAGCGGGGCGTGGAGGTCGGGGGCGAGCAGCCACATGCCGCGCTCGACCTCGGCCTTTTCGACGCCGGACAAGGCGAGCGCAATGCGTTCGCCAGCCTGGCCGCGTTCGGCCGGGCGATCCTGCACGCGCAGACTGCGTACGCGGACGCTGCGGTCGAGCGGGGACAGATGCAGGTTGTCACCGGCCTGAACGATGCCCGAAAAGGCGGTGCCGGTGACCACCGTGCCGGCGCCGCTGAGCGTGAAGCAACGGTCGATGGCCAGACGGAAACCGCCGCTGGCCTGGCGTTCGCCGAGTGCATCGGCGCGCTGTTCGAGATGGGCGCGCAGTGCGGCCACGCCTGTGCCTGCCGTGGCCGCCACCGGAAAAATGGGGGCCTGGGCGAGGGCGGTGCCGGCGAGCAGGTCGGCCAGCTCGGTTTTGGCCTGTTCCAGACGGTCGACCGTCACCAGGTCGCATTTTGTCAGGGCGACGGCGCCGCGCCGGATGCCGAGCAGTTCGATGATGTCGAGGTGCTCGCGCGTCTGCGGCATGGGGCCGTCATCGGCCGCCACGACGAGCAGGGCGAAATCGATGCCGGTGGCACCGGCCAGCATGTTGTGGATCAGCTTTTCATGCCCGGGCACATCGACGAAACCGAGCATCCGGCCCGAGGGCAGGGGGGTATAGGCGTAACCGAGGTCGACCGTGATGCCCCGCGCCTTCTCCTCTTTCAGACGGTCGCAATCGACGCCGGTCAGGGCTTTGACCAGCGTGGTTTTGCCATGGTCGATGTGACCGGCGGTGCCGATGATCATGCGCGTTGTCGCTCAGGCAAACAGGGTGCGTGCCGTGGCCAGCGCCTCGGCGTCATCCAGCACCGCATCTGGTGCGCCACCTTTGCCCCAGAGCGGGGGCATGGCCTGCATGCCGAGGAATTCGGCGCACAGGCGGTAGCTGTCGAACATCGGCTGGGCGCGCTCGCGGTTGCCGCTGGTAGCGATGACCCAGAGGCGCTTGCCGGCCATCTTCTCCTTGAAGTTGACGCCGGGAATGCGCAGCCAGGCGCTCCAGTGATCGAGATAGGTCTTGGCCGGTGAGGGGATGGAGAACCAGTACACCGGCGAGACGAAGACCAGGTCGGTGGCGGCCAGCGTGGCGTCGAGCAGGGCTTTCAGGTCGCCCTCGGGCATCGGGTAGCTGCCGGCGGTGTGGCGCAGATCGACGAAGGGCGGCAGGTTGCGTTCAGCCAGCTTGATCCAGGTCTGTGCGGTGTCGGCGGGCAGAGCGGCGGCGGCGTGGCGGGCCAGGGTTTCGCTGTTGCCGATGTGGCCGGGTTCGCGGGTCGAGGCGTTGAGAAAGAGAAAGCGGGACATGATGAACGACGTGAGCAGATAAAAGCGATACGGTATCAGGCTTGGGCGGGTTGCAGGGCGATGATGGCCATCCCGGTCAGGGCAAGGCCCGCCCCGGCCAGATCCCAGCGGGTGAGCGGCAGGCCGTCGACGTAATGCAGCCAGGCGAGCGCGACCGCGATGTACATGCCGCCGTACGCGGCGTAGGTCCGTCCGGCTGCTGTCGGGTGCAGGGTCAGCAGCCAGGCAAACAGCCCCAGCGAGGCGGCGGCCGGCAGCAGCAACCAGGCCGGTTTGTCCTGCTTGAGCACGAGCCAGGGCAGGTAGCAGCCGACGATTTCGGCAACGGCCGTCAAGGCAAACAGCAGGGTGTAACGCAGCAATTCCAAACCGGACTCCCATCCAAAAAAGGCGGGGCTGGGCGCCCCGCCGTGCCGTGTTTTGGCCAGCGGCAAAGCTCAGCCGAACATGTCCTCGACCATGCGGCCGTACCACTGGAAGTCTTCGGTCACCAGCTCATCTCGGCGCAGGTTGTCGTCGTCCTGATCCTGAATGATGACGCCCTTTTCATTGACCCAGTACTTGAAGCGCACGGCGACATCTTCGCGCGGCTCGGTGTTGACCATCATGAAACAGAGGTTGTCCGGCAGGTCGTACTTCGGCGTGCGGCCCTTGACGCGCTCGACGATGTATTTGGCGACGATGCGGGCGTGCGCGTTGGCGACGTGACCGGCCTTCGGATAGAAGTTGAACTGCGGCGAGACGGCACCGACGGCATCACCGATCACATACACATCCGGGTCGTTCTTCACGTTCAGGAAGAAGGGATCGACATCGGCCCAGCCGGTGTTCTTGCCCTCGGCATTCTTGCCGATGACACCGGCTTTCCAGGCCATGTCGCCGGCCTGGTGCGGGGCCATCAGGATCGAGTGGTCGAACTTGAAATCGCCGGCCGAGGTCTTGATCTGCTTGTTGAAGGGATCGACTTCCTTGATCACGGCCTTGGGCACGTAGACGATCTGGTCCTTGTAGAGATTCTCGAAGGCTTCCTGGAAGCCGCCAGTGATCGGACGCGGGCTGTCCTTCGGGTCGAGGATGATGACCTTGCCCTTGATCTTGCGCTGCTTGAACAGGCCGGCGATCAGGCAGGCGCGCTCGTACGGCGAGGGCGGGCAGCGGTGCGGCGGGGGCGGCAGGGTCATGACCAGATCGCCGCCGGTGAAGTTCTGGATGCTTTGCTTCAGGCGGAAATGCTCGGCATTCGGGATGTAGGCGGCCGGGAACATGGCCTTGGTGTAGTCGGCCGCCTTGCGGTCATTGCCGAACCAGGCCTCGTAACCATAACGGATGCCGGCGCCGATGATCAGGTAGTCGTAGTCGATCCAGCCTTGTGCGGTGATGACGCGTTTCTGATCGCGTTCGAAGGCGGTGACTTCGGTCTGGATGAAGGTGTAGCCGTATTTCTGGGCGACCGGCAGATAGCTGTGGGTCAGGAACTGGGCATCGACCACATCGACCAGCCACTTGTTGCTCATCGGGCAGGAGAAGAAAACCGGGTTGCGTTCGAGCAGCACGACATCGAGGCTCGGGTCCAGCTTGCGCAGGTATTTGGCGGCCGTGACGCCGCCCCAGCCACCGCCGCAGATGACGACGCGCTTGCCGCTTTGGGCACCGCTGGCCTTGGGCAGCAGGGGGCTGGATTGCAGGTTGATCAGGAAGGGCAGCGGGCTGGTCGGCTGGGCGAGGGCGGCAGTGGTGCCCAGCGCGGCACCCGCCGCGAGGAACTGGCGGCGATTGAGGGTCATGCAAGGTCTCCATTCAACAAAACCACCCGGACACGGAGTTGTCCGGATTTACGGGTGCCCGAAGGGGCGGGGCGAGGACGGCAGGCGGTACGCAGACCGCCGTGCGAGGCCGAACTCAGAATTTCAGGTGCGCGAGTTGTGCGACGAAGCGGGCTTCGTCCTTGTCTTCCAGACAGCGCAGGTCGAGATGATACGCATCGTCGCGGATATAGCCGATGATGCCTTGCGGCAGGGCGCGGAAGGCCTGCTCGACGGTCAACAGCGTTTTACCCGGCTTTTTCGCCGTCGGCCGGATGACCAGCGCCGCTGACGGCAGGCGCTCGACGGGCAAGGCGCCGCTGCCGATCTGGCTGCTGCAGGTTTCGATGCTGACCGTGGCGAGTGGGCCGAGCGCGGCCTGGACCGGGGCTTGCAGACGCTCACCGAGGGCCTGGATGGCAGCCACCGGGCGGGTCAGCAGGCGCAGCGTCGGCAGACGTTCGCACAGGCGGTCCGGATCGCGATACAGACGCAGCGTGGCTTCCAGCGCGGCCAGCGTGGTCTTGCCGACACGCAGGGCGCGCTTCAAGGGGTTCTTCTTGATCTTGGCGATCAGATCCTTGCGCCCGACGATCAGCCCGGCCTGCGGGCCGCCGAGCAGCTTGTCGCCGGAGAAGGTGACGATGTCCGCCCCGGCGGCCAGCGCCTGTTGCGGCGTCGGTTCTGCGGGCAGACCGAGGGCGGCGAAGTCGGTCAGCGTGCCGCTGCCCAGGTCGATCACGAACGGCAGGCCGGCAGCGTGGGCGATGTCGGCAATGGCCTTTTCGTCGACCACCTTGGTGAAACCGACGACGGCGTAGTTGCTGGTGTGCACCTTCATGAGCAGTGCGGTTTTCGGTCCGATGGCCTCGGCGTAATCCTTGTCGTGCGTGCGATTCGTGGTGCCGATCTCGACGAGTTTGACCTGGGCCCGGCGCATCACGTCCGGCACGCGGAAGGCGCCGCCGATCTCGACCAGTTCGCCGCGCGAGACGACCGCTTCCTTGCCCTGAGCCAGCGCGTTCAGCGTCAGCAGTACGGCGGCGGCATTGTTGTTGACGATGGTGGCCGCGATGTTCGGGTCGCCGCCGGCGATCAGCTCGGCGAGCAGGCCAGACACCAGGTCGTCGCGGTCGCCCCGGCCGCCGGTGGCGAGGTCGTATTCCAGCGCGCAGGGGGCGCGGGCTGCCTCGACCATGAGGTCGATGGCCTCTTCGGCGAGCAGGGCCCGGCCAAGGTTCGTATGCAGCACGGTGCCGGTCAGATTGAACACCGGGCGCAGGTTGGCGCGGCCGGCGGCGTCGGCACGGCGCCGGATGGCACTGTGCAGGGTCGTTTCATCGGGTAGCGGCAGGCCGTGCTTGAGCCCCTCGCGGGCGGCGGCCAGTTCGGCCCGGATGCAGCCGGTGACGAGCTGGCGGCCATGCCGGTCGATCAGGTCGGAAAGTTGTTGCAGGACGCGGTCGACCGCAGGAAGGCGTTGATTTTCGTTCATGGCACTCACCCGGACCGGGCAGAGAAAAAGGCGAAGCCGGGTTAGACGGCTTCGGGGGCGTGGATCAGGAAAAGATTGGGGCCGGCGCGTTCATAACCGGCTTCGTCGACCAGCAGGTCGAGGGCGAGGCTGGCCAGGTCATCGGCCACCGGATCGACGCGCGGGTCTTTCTCCTGGTAGACGATCTTGAGATAGCTCTTGCAGCTGTCGCAGGTTTCGGCCCGGGCGGCACCTTGTTTGCCGTCGATTTCCTGCTGCGCGACATCCTTGTCGGTGCCGCAGCTGGTACAGACGGCACGCGGCACGTTCCATTCGGTGTTGCAAACGCTGCAATGCAGATAGCGCAGGTTGTTGATCGCCGCGCCGAGGCGGACGACGCTGGCGACGGCGGGGCTGCCGCAGCAGGGGCAGACATTGTGCTGCTCGAATTTGACGAGCTGGCTGGCGTCGAAGCGGCTGGCCAGATCGGTGAAGACCACTTGCAGGGCGGCGGCCACAAAGGGAATGCGCAAGGCGTCACCCGGCGCGATATTGCCCTGCATCAGGGCATCGGCCAAACGGTCGAGCTCGGCATCGTCGGCCTCGATCAGGCGCTGCAGGTCGGCCTGGATGGTTTCCGGGGCGAGGGGCTGAGCGCTGCGCGCAATTTGCCGCAGGCTGTCGCGCCAGGCGGCCGGACGCTTGCCGAGATCGAGCGGCGGCATGCCATGCTGGCGCGCCTGTGCCAGCGCGGTGGCATCGGGCAGCGGCAGGGCGGGCAGGGCTTTCAGGGCATCGTGCTGGGCCCGGCTGAGGGCGCCGAGGAAATTGAGCCAGTCGGCCAGGGCGTGTCCGCTGGCCAGGCTGGCGAAGCGGTCGGCACGGTCGGCGAACAGGGTCGTCGTGACCGGCAGCAGAATCGGGGCGGCTTCTTCGGCCGGCGGATGGAAATCGATCGGTTGTGTCTGCATGGCGCTTCAAAAAAAAACGGGGGATACGACGACGGATCGTCGCAGAGCCCCCTAAACAACGCAAGGTAAAACAGAAACCGGACAGGCGGGACGCCGTGCCCGTCCGGTGGTGAGACTTACTTGCCCGTGACCTGGCGATACCAGCCACGGTGATGCTGCTTGGCCCAGGCGCGGGTGACCGTGCCGTACCACATGGCGCGGATGGTGCCCTTGACCCAGATGGCGGCATACACGTGCACCATGATCAGGGCGATCATGACGGCACCGGCGGCGGCATGAATCACGGCGCCCATGCGGACGAGCGTGATGTCGAAGCCGAACCAGGCGCGCCAGATGAGCAGGCCGGAGACCGTCATCAGCAACATGCACACGGCGAGGGCCCAGAACATGACTTTCTGGCCGCCGTTGTACTTGCCCTGTTCCGGCATGTCGTGGTCGTTGCCATCGACCATGTTCTTCGCCTTGGCCAGCCATTCCTTGTCCGCCGGGGTCATCTTGTTCAGATGCTTGAAGCGGATGTATAGCCCGAGGAAGGAGACCGCCATCAGCACCCCGAGGTAGGGGTGGATGATGCGGGCCCAGGTCGGGCCGCCGAACAGCTGGGTCAGCGGGAAGAAAGCCGGATGGAAGAAGGCCAGACCGGAGAGCGCGAGCAGAATGAAGCTGATGCCCACGACCCAGTGGTTGGCCCGTTCCTTGGGCTCGTAACGCTTGAGGTCTTTCGGATCACGGATCATTTTGCTTCCTCCTTGTCTTCCGCTTCGATCTCGTCCTCGATCTCCTTCGAGACCTCGTTCGGACCCTTGGTCACGTAGTGGAACAGGCTGCCGAGCGCGACACCGGCCAGGGCCAGGGTAGCGAGCGGCTTGGTGAAGCCCTTCCACAGCGAGACCAGCGGGCTGATCGACGGATTGGCCGGCAGGCCGGCGTACAGATTCGGCTGATCGGCATGGTGCAGCACGTACATGACGTGCGTGCCGCCGACGCCTTCCGGATCGTACAGACCCGCCTTGTCGTAGCCGCGTTCCTTCAGGTCATCGACCCGCTTGGCAGCGTAATCCTTCATGTCCTCCTTGGAACCGAACTGGATCGCACCGGTCGGGCAGGCCTTGGCGCAGGCCGGGGCCTGGTTGACCGCAACCCGGTCGGAACACAGCGTGCACTTGTAGGCCTTGCTGTCTTCCTTGGAGATGCGCGGGACGTTGAAGGGGCAGCCGGTCACGCAGTAGCCGCAGCCGATGCAGTTTTCCTGGTGGAAATCCACAATGCCGTTGCTGTACTGGATGATCGCGCCGGGCGACGGGCAGGCCTTGAGGCAGCCCGGGTCGGAACAGTGCATGCAGCCGTCCTTGCGGATCAGCCACTCGAGTTTGTTGTTCTGTTCGACCTCGGTGAAGCGCATGACCGTCCACGACTTGGCCGACAGGTCCATCGGGTTGTCATACACCCCATGGCAGTTGCCGACTTCGTCGCGGATGTCGTTCCACTCCGAACACGCCACCTGGCAGGCCTTGCAGCCGATACAGGCGGACACGTCGATGAGCTTGGCGATCTCGACCGTCTGCCGCACTTGCGTGGACGGCGTCGTGGTCGCGGAGCGCTGTTTGATGTCTAGCGATTGCAGTGCCATATCAGCGCTCCTTTATGCCTTCTCAATGTTAACGAGGAACGCCTTGTATTCCGGCGTTTGCGTATTGGCGTCACCCACGAACGGGGTCAGGGTGTTGGTGATGAAGCCCGGCTTCGTCGCCCCCTTGAAACCGTAGTGGATCGGAATGCCGATGGTGTGCACCTTCTTGCCATCCACATCCAGTGCCTTGATGCGCTTGGTCACCACCGCCACCGCCTTGATGAAGCCGCGGTTGGAGCGGATCTTGACGCGGTCGCCCACGGCAATGCCTTTCTCCTTGGCCAGTTCCTCGCCGATTTCCACGAACTGTTCCGGCTGCATGATCGCGTTGATCTTGCTCTGCTTGGTCCAGTAGTGGAAATGCTCGGTCAGACGGTAGGTCGTCGCCACGTACGGGAAGTCCTTGGCCGTGCCGAACGCCTCCATGTCGCCCTTGTACACGCGAGCGGCCGGATTCGACTTGGCCTTCGGGTTCTTCGGGTGCATCGGGTTGGTGTCGAGTGGGCTTTCGAACGGCTCGTAGTGCTCGGGGAACGGACCTTCGTTCATCAGGCCGAGGGCGAACAGACGGCCGACACCTTCACCGGTCATGATGAAGGGCATGACGTTCTGGTCAGGCGCGGCATCCGGACGCATGTCGGGCACGTCGTTGCCGCCCCACTTGTCGCCCAGCCACTTGATGACAGCCCGCTTCGGATCCCACGGCTTGCCGGAGAGATCGCAGGAAGCGCGGTTGTACAGGATGCGGCGGTTGACCGGCCAGGCGAAGCCCCAGTTCAGCGTCTGGCCGAGGCCGGACGGATCGCTGTTGTCGCGGCGCGCCGAGTTGTTGCCGGCCTGAGACCAGACCCCGCAGTAGATCCAGTTGCCGCAGGTGGTCGAACCGTCATCGCGCAGCATGGCAAAGCTCGGCAGCTGATCGCCGGCCTTGACCAGGACCTTGGTCGGGTCCTTCGGGTCGAGCACGTCGGCCAGCGCCTTGCCGTTGAACTCCATCATCAGTTCTTCCGGCGACGGCTTGTTCGGGATGCGATAGGACCAGGTCAGCTTCTGGATCGGCTCCGCGTAGGCGCCGCCGTCCTTGGCGTACATCTCCTTCAGCTTCAGGAACAGCGAGGCCATGATCTCGGTGTCGTCCTTGGCATCGCCCGGACCTTCCGCCGATTTCCAGCGCCACTGGATGACGCGGCCGGAGTTGGTGAAGCTGCCGCTGGTTTCGGCAAACAGCGTGGTCGGCAGGCGGAAGACTTCGGTCTGGATCTCGGCCGGCTTGACGTCGTTGAACTCGCCGTGCGGTTTCCAGAATTCCGAGGTGTCGGTGGCCAGCGGGTCCATCACCACCATCCACTTCAGCTTGGCCAGCGCATCGCCCACTTTTTTCTTGTTGGCGACGGAAGCCAGCGGGTTGAAGCCCTGGCAGAGGAAGCCGTTGATCTTGCCCTGATACATCTGGTCGAAGATCGACAGCACATCGGACGCCCCGGCCAGCTTCGGCATGAAGTCGTAGGCAAAGCCGTTGTCCTTGTTCGCGGCATCGCCCCACCAGGCCTTGTGCAGGCTGACATACCACTTCGAGAGATTCTGGCCGAAGTTCATCTGGCCCGGACGCAGGAGCTTCGGCGTCTTTTTCTCGAGGAAGGTTTTCAGATCCGGCTCAGCATCCGACGGCGCGGCCAGATAACCCGGCAGGTTCTGGGCGTAGAGCGCGAAATCGGTGATGCCCTGAACGTTGGCGTGACCGCGCAGCGCGTTGATGCCGCCACCCGCCATGCCCATGTTGCCGAGCAGCAGCTGGATGATCGCCATGCAGCGGATGTTCTGGGAGCCGACAGAGTGCTCGGTCCAGCCCAGCGCGTACAGGTTGGTCATCGTCTTGTTGGCGGCTGCGGTTTCTGCGATGTATTCACAGACCTTCAGGAAGGCTTCCTTCTTGGTGCCGCACACCTGCTCGACGACTTCCGGCGTGTACCGGCTGTAGTGCTTCTTCAGCAACTGGAAGGCGCAGCGCGGGTCCTGCAGGGTGTCATCGACCTTGACGAAGCCGTCGGTACCCATCTGGTAGCTCCAGGTGGATTTGTCGTAGCTGCGTTTTTCGTCGTTGTAACCCGAGAAGATGCCGTCTTCGAACGTGAAGCCGTCATTCACGAGGAAGGACGCGTTGGTATACGCCTTCACATAGTCGTGATGGATCTTGTCGTTGGACAACAGGTAATTGATGACGCCGCCCAGGAAGGCGATGTCGGAGCCCGGACGGATCGGCGCATAGAAATCGGAGACCGAGGCGGTACGGTTGAAGCGCGGGTCGACGACCACGAGCTTGGCCTTGCGGTTCTTCTTGGCTTCGATCACCCATTTGAAGCCGCACGGGTGCGCTTCGGCAGGGTTGCCGCCCATCACAAAAATCAAGTCAGCGTTCTTGATGTCCACCCAGTGGTTGGTCATCGAACCACGCCCAAAACTCGGAGCCAGACTGGCCACCGTGGGAGCGTGTCAAATGCGCGCCTGGGTATCGATCGAGGTCATGCCCAACGCGCGAATCGTCTTCACGGTCAGGTAGCCGGCCTCATTCGGTGCTGCTGAAGATGCGAGGAAAGCGGTGCTGGTCCAGCGGTTGACGGTGACGCCATCCTTGTTCTGGGCCATGAAATTGGCGTCGCGGTCAGCCTTCATGTGCTTGGCGATGCGGTCGAAGGCTTCCATCCAGGAAATCTTCTTCCATTCGCTCGAGCCCGGCTCGCGCACTTCCGGCCACTTCAGGCGATTGGCGCTTTGCACCATGTCGCGCAGGCCGGCGCCCTTCGGGCAGAGCGTGCCACGGTTCACCGGATTATCCGGATCGCCTTCGATATGAATGATTTCTCCCGGGGTGTTCTTGGACTTGTCACCGGTCGAATAGATAAGGACACCGCAGGACACCGAGCAATATGGGCAGATATTGCGTGTTTCGGTGGCGCGGGCCAGCTTGAAGGTACGTACTTCCGCAAGGGCTGCGGTGGGCGAGAAGCCCATCGCCACGATGGACGATCCCGTGAGCCCGGCGGAGCAGACCTTGAAGAACTGCCGCCTGTTCATGTTCATTGAGTTTTCCTCCTCATTGCGACCCCATGTCGCAATTGAGAAACAATGCAACTGGCGTGCCATTTGAGGCAAGTCATTGAACTAAATGAAATCGGGCTTGGGCGTGCCGCAAGCGCGGTGAGACATTTTGTCCCGATGTGGATTGGGTGGGACAAAATGTCCCGCCCGGGCCGCCTTCAGCGCTGCTCGGGAAGCGGGCGGAATGCCCTGTTTTTGCCCTGAATGCCGGCGTAGACCGCCTGAATGGCCGGAAGATCCGTGTCGATGTCGCCGGTGGGATCGAACTGCCCCTTGAAGCCGGCGGTCTTGCGGCCAAAGTCGATGAAGCCGAGTGCGATGGGCACCTCGGCGCCAACCGCGATGTGATAGAAGCCGGTTTTCCAGCGGGCGACTTGCGAGCGCGTGCCTTCCGGCGGAATGGCGATGGCCAGGCGCTCGTGCTGCTTGAAGGTCGCGATGGTGGCGGCCACCAGATTGCCGGCCCGTGCACGGTTGACCGGAATGCCGCCGAGCCAGCGCATGAAACCGCCCAGGAGGGGTGGAAACAGGGTGTGCTTGCCCATCCAGTAGGCTTCCAGACGCATCGCGAAGCAGACCAGCAGGCCGATCGGGAAATCCCAGTTGCTGGTATGTGGCGCCACGATCAGCACATAGCGTCCGCTGGCCGGCGGCGCGCCTTCCAGCTGCCAGCCCAGGCGGGGCAGCAGCCAGCGGGCAATGCGGACCATCGGTTCATTGATCCAGGGTGTGGCGAAGATGGTTTTCTGCAAGGGACGGACGGACATGGGGCGCTCAGGCGGAGGGAAGGTTTAACGGCCGCGCGGCTTGCCGGCGGGTTTTGGCCCGCGCGCGGCGGTTGACCGTGGGCCGTTGCCGCCGGGGCCGCGACGGGCCGGACGGGCATCATCAAACTCATCGACCCAGTTCGACGGCGCGCTGCGCTTGGGGGCGCCGGGTCCCGGGCGGCCTGCTGCACCTGGCCGGGGCTTGGAGGCGGACTTGGCGAGCGGCTTGGCGCTCGGGCCGCTGGTCAGCGGAACCGCGTGCTTGGGCTCGAAGCCGGGCTCCTCGTCGCGCGACAGCTTCTGCTTGATCAGGGTCTCGATGGCCGCGAGCAACGGGGCCTCGTCGGCGCAGACGAAGGAAATCGCTTCGCCGCGTGCGCCGGCCCGGCCGGTGCGGCCGATGCGGTGAATGTAGTCCTCGGCCTGCAGGGGCAGGTCGAAGTTGACCACTTGAGGCAGGGTGTCGATGTCCAGGCCGCGGGCCGCCACATCGGTGGCCACGAGTACCTCGATCTCGCCCACCTTGAAGGCATCGAGCGCCTTTTGCCGCGAGGCTTGCGGGCGGTCACCGTGGATCGCGTCGGCGGCAATCTGCTTGGCAGTCAGGCGGTCGACGAGTTCGTCGCAGCCTTTTTTCGTCTTGGCGAAGACGAGCACCTGCTGCCAGCCGCGGTCGCGGCGCATGAACAGGAAGAGATCGGTCTTGCGTTTCTTGTCCACCGGCACGACCCATTGCTTGACGCTCTTGGCCGCCGTGTTGCGCGGGGTGGCCTCGATGATCAGCGGCTGTTTCAGGCGTGCCTTGCCGAGGGCGCGGATCTCGTCCGAAAAGGTGGCCGAGAACAGCAGGGTCTGGCGCTGGCGCGGCAGCGCCTGGAAAAGAATGCCGAGATCGTCGGCAAAGCCCAGGTCGAGCATGCGGTCGGCTTCATCAAGGACGACGGCGCGCAGGGCGGGGAAGCGCACCGCGCCTTTGGTGAACAGATCGATCAGTCGCCCCGGCGTGGCGACCAGCACATCGACGCCGGCCTTCAGGCGGGTGATCTGCGGCCCGAGATTGACCCCGCCGTAAGCGGCGTAGCAGGTGAGGGCGAGGTCGGCGGCGTACTGCTGGCAGCTCTGCATGACCTGCTCGGCCAGCTCGCGCGTCGGGACCAGGATGACGGCGCGCACCATCTTTTCGCCGAGCGGCGCGGCCTCGGCATCGGCCAGCGTTTGCAGCAGCGGCAGGGCAAAGGCGGCGGTCTTGCCGGTGCCGGTTTGCGCCGCCGCCATCACATCGCGTCCGGCCAGGATGGCGGGAATGGCCTGCTGCTGCACAGCCGTCGGCGTCGTGTACGCGAGCCCGGCCAGGGTATCGGTCAGGGGCGCATGCAGGCCCAGGGCGGCAAAGGTCATGGCGGAGAATCCGGCTAAAAAAGAGGGATTTTAACCGGTCGACCGTCGGACGCTCAGAAGGTGATGACCTTGTCGGCTGCCAGCGTGCTCTCGGCCAGCTCGGCCAGGGTGCCGATCCGCACGCCCGGGATCAGCGGCAACTCTGCGAGACCGCGTGCCAGGGCGCAGGTGCGGCAGGCGCGGATGTCCACGCCATACCCGACCAGCGTCTCGACCATTCCCTGCAGGCCATTGGTGGCCCCGTCGATCTGATTGGGCAGCCCGAGCACCGTGGCATCGGACATCAGGAACACGTTGACGCTCGGCTTCGCGTCGCTCCCCGCCAGCGCCGTTGCCAGACGCAATCCGGAGAGGCAACGCTCGCTGCCATAGGGCGCGGCGTGAATGATGATCAGGATGTTTTGCATGTCTGGCACCTTGGAGGAGTGTGGGTAAGGGCTCAGGCCAGGTGCCGCCGCAACCAGGTGCTGCTCTGATCGACGGTGATCGAGAGGAGGAGCATGGCGGCGATGACGGTGGCGGCCTGGGCGTAGTGGAAGAGCGAGAGTTCGACGTAGAGCAGCTGGCCGAGCCCGCCGGCGCCGACGAAGCCGAGGATGGCGGCCATGCGGATGTTCATTTCCCAGCGGTAGAGCGTGTAGGCAACCAGCTGCGGCAGGGCGAGCGGCAGGGTGGCGTAGAGGAAGGGGAGGCCGGCCGGGGCGCCGGCCAGCCGTAGCGCCTGGGCCGGGGCGGGCGGGGTGTTGTCGAGGGCTTCGGCGTAGAGGCGGCCGAGCACGCCGCTGGTGTGCAGGGCCAGTGCGAGGGCGCCGGCAAAGGGGCCGAGACCGACGGCCAGGGCGGTGATCGTCGCCCAGACCAGTTCCGGCACCGAGCGGAGGGCATTGAGCAGGAAAGCAAAGGGCGCGTGCGGTCGGGGCAGGGCGAGGAGCAGGCCGGCGATGGCGGCGAGCAGGGTGCCGACGACCGAGATGGCGAGGGTTTCCCAGACGCCGCGGGCGACGCGGCTGAGCCAGTCCGGACTGAGATCGGGCGGGAAGAAACCGATGAAGAAGCTGCCCATGCTTTCAGCGGCCTCGACGGTCAACAGCGCGGCGAGGTCGATTTCCAGATAGCGCAGGCTGCCCAGGATGGCGAGCGGCAGGCCGAGCGCGAGCAGCAGGCTCTGCGGGCCGAAGGGCAGGGCGCGGGCCGCCGGGGGGCGCTCAAGGCCGCGCCGGAGCAGGGCGGAGAGGGCGTCGGCAGCGAGGACGAGGACCAGGAAGGCGAGCAGGATGCTGGCCGCTTCGCCGCCATTGAGCATCTTCATGGCCTGGTCCATCAGCTGGCCGAGGCCGCCGGCGCCGACGAAGCCCATCACGACCGAGGCGCGGATGGCGCATTCCCAGCGGTAAACCGTGTAAGACGCCAGTTCCTTGGCGGCCTGCGGCACCAGGCCGTAGAGCAGGGCAAACGGCCGGCTGGCGCCGCTGCGGCGCAGGGCCAGCGCCGGAGCGCGGTCGACCGATTCGAGAATCTCCGCATAGACCTTGCCGAGCATGCCGCCGTAAGTGAGGCCGAGGGCGAGGACGCCGGCCGTCGGGCCGAGGCCGAAAACGCGCACGAAGACGAGCGCCCAGACGAGTTCGGGCACGCCGCGCAGCACGGTAAGCAGGCTGCGCGTGATCGGGTTGAGCGTCGGCTGTTCGCGTCCGGCGCCGGTGGCGAGGTAGGCGAGGGGCACGGCGAGCAGACAGGCGATGGCCATGCCGGCGGTGGCGATGGCCAGGGTCTGCAGGGTGGCCGTGCCGAGCAGGCCGAGGAAATCCGCACCAGTTTCCGGCGGCAGGAAGGCCGCGAGGAAGTGCCCGATGACCTTCAGGTTGCCCGGGTCAAAGAGGGCGCCGGGGCGGACTTCAGCCGCCTGAAAAAGCGGCCAGAGGATGACGAGGACGGCCAGGCTGCCGGTCAGTCGGCCGCGTGCGGCCGGGTCCTTCAAAACGGGCATCGTGGCAGCGTACTCCGGTCAGGCGCCGCCTGAAGCGGCCATTTTTTCCAGGCCGGCGATCACGCGCAGGCTGGCGTTTTCCATGCGGGCCACCGCCTTGACGGCATTGCCGATGTCCCCGGCGGCGAGCCGGACCAGGGCCTCCTTGCCGGCGGCGTGGACTTCCTTGTGCGGCAGCTCGATCTCGCGATAGCCGGGCAACTGGCTGTACTGACGCTTGCCTTCGCCTTCGTAGTACCACTTGCCCAGACGGCAGCCGGTGTGATGGGCGAGGTCGTCGGCTCGCTTGTCGGTGAGCCCGAAAAATACCTTGTAAATCTCGAACTTGAAGATCAGGTGGTCGAGCTTGGCCAGTTCGACGAAGCTGCGCAGGGCCGAGCCGCCGATGGCGATTTCCATCTGCCGGGTCAGGTCGAGCGAGCGCCCCATGCTGTCGGCCATGGCTTGGCCCTGGCTGCTGAACGAGAGCGCTTCATCGGACAAACGGTCCATGTGCGCCTTGACCGAGCGGGTTTCCTGCTGGATGGCATTGACCAGCGGGGAGATGTCCTTGGTGGCCTTGTCCGTTTTGGCGGAGAGGCTTTGCACTTCCTTGGCAACCACGGCGAAACCGCGGCCATGTTCGCCGGCGCGGGCCGCCTCGACGGCGGCATTCATCGACAGCAGGTGGGTCTGCGCCGAAATCTGCTGGATGAGTTCGATGATCTCGGTGATCTGGCGGCTCTGCTGGTGCAGGGCATCGACTTCGGTGAGCGCGGCGGTCGATTGCTCGGAGAGATGACGCAACTTGCCGGAGATTTCCTGCACCGTGTTGCGGGCACCGGCCGACACGGTGGCCGCTTCCTTGGCGGTCTCGCTTTCGCCCTGCATGACGCTGGCCATGCCGGCCATGCTGCGCTGGGATTCAACAAATGAATCGCTGAAGCGGGCCAGGCATTGGCCCAGGGCGCGATACATGGCGATTTCTTCGTGGGCGGCGGCCAGTTCGGCCTGCAGTCGTTCAATCTCGTCCGTGTCGTGAGCAGCGTGCATCATGATCCATGAGTTGTCGTGGGCAGAAGAAACGCAGCTTCTAACAACAACAGTAGTTTGTCGAGCCTGTTGCCATGCCTTCTGCTGTGGTCCCGTCCGCCTGTGCGCCGGCGTGCATGTCTTCACCGGCATAGAGCTGCTGCAATTGCGCCGGGGTGACGGCGCTGCTCGGCAGGTCGAAGACGATGCGTCCGGCCTTCACGCCGACAATGCGGGAAAAGTGGGTCAGGGCGAGGTCGACCGCATGCAGGCTGGCGACCAGGGTGGCCTGGCGCTCGCTTGCTGCGCTGACCAACAAGCGGATGGCCGCATCGGCCAGGGTGGGATCGAGGGCCGACACCGGTTCGTCGGCGAGGATCAGGTCCGGCTGCTGGTAGAGCACGCGGGCAATGCCGACGCGCTGCAATTGGCCGCCGGAGAGCTGGTCGCAGCGGCTGAACAGTTTGTCGGCCAGATCGACGCGGGCCAGGGCCGCCTGTGCACCCGGCAGGTCGAGCGGGTAAAGCAGCGAAAGCAGGGCCTTCCAGCGCGGCCATTGACCCAGGCGACCGGCGAGGACGGCGGTCACGGCACGTTGGCGGCCGGGGATGGGGGCGGCCTGATAGACGGTGCCGATGCGGCTGCGCAGCGCACGCAGTCCGGCGGTCGACGGGCGGGCGAGGTCGTTTTCCAGCAGGCGAACATGGCCGCAGCTGGCGCGATGTGCCGTACCGAGCACGGAGAGCAGGCTGGTCTTGCCGGCACCGGAGGGGCCGATCAGGGCAATGCGTTCGCCCTGACCGGCGCTGAACGAAATGTCGCTCAGCGCCGTGAAGCCGTTGGCGTGGGTCAGCCCCACGCCGTCGAGCACAAAACTCATGCGCTTACTTCAGGAGGCCGGCGGCGTGGGCAGCCTTCTCGATGCCGTCGTAGTTCTCCTTCTTGGTCGGAATGAACTTCGAGGCGCGTTGCAGTTGCATGATTTCGGCGTGTTCCGGGTTCTTCGGATCGAGTTTCAGGAAAGCATCCGTCAGCTTTTTCACGATCACCGGATCGAGATCGCCGCGCACCGTCCAGTTGTAGTCGAAGTAGGTCGGCGTGGTGGCGAAGACGCGCACCTTGTCGGTATCGACTTTCTTTGCCTCCACCAGCTTGTCCCAGACCGAGGTGTTGAGCACGCCGGCTTCCGCCTTGCCGGCGGCAACGAAGGCCACGGTGGCGTCATGCGCACCGGAGAAGGCGACGTTCTTGAAGTCCTTTTCCGGATTGAGGCCGGCCTGCTGCAGGAAGAAGCGCGGCATCAGGCTGCCGGAGGTGGAGGACGGCGCGCCGAAGGCGAAGGTTTTGCCTTTCAGGTCGGCGAGCGACTTGATGCTCGGATCGGCGGTGATGAACTTGGAGGTGAACTTGGCGTCTTCTTCACGCTGCACGATGGGGAGGGCGGTCCCGTTGGTGCGGAGCTTGGCCTGCACGAAGGTAAAGCCGCCCAGCCAGGCCATATCGAGCTTTTTGGTGGCCAGCGATTCAACCACGGCGGCGTAGTCGGAGACCGGGGTAAAGACGACCTTCATGCCGGTCTGGGCTTCGAGGTATTTGCCGAGCGGGGCGAACTTGCGTTGCAGTTCGGTCGGGGCTTCGTCCGGGATGGCCGAGACGCGCAGGACATCGGCAGCGAAGGCGGGCAGGGCAGAGGCGACGGCGCAGGCGGCCGCGCCCTTGAGCGCCAGGCGGCGCAGGGCAGAAAAGTTCATGTTGTCTCCGTCAGTACAGCAACCGCTGCCGTGCGGACGTCACGACAGCTTAAACAGCGCCGGGGCGCCAAAGGGTAGGGCGGTACACAGACCGCGGGCGGCATTATAGCCAAAGCCTGATAAGCAAGGCCGGGGCCAGCTTGGGTAGCGGCCTTCGTGAGCGGCCGTGGCGCCTTGTGCGGCATGGGATTGCATCGATCTCGCGGGGCGCATGAACAGGGCCGCGCGCGAGGGCCCCGGTTTAGCGTGGGACAAAATGTCCCGCCGTGCGCAGGTGCCAGGGCCAAATGGACGCGTGCTAGCATCCGGCGATGGATTCAGAACTTGAAATGCTTGCCGCAGAACTGGGCGCGGCCCTGCTGGCGCGGGGGGAATCCCTGGCGACGGCGGAGTCGTGCACGGGCGGCTGGGTGGCGGAGACGGTGACGGCGATTGCCGGCAGCTCCGCCTGGTTCGACCGTGGCTTCGTGACTTATTCGAATGCCGCCAAGACCGAGATGCTGGGCGTGCCGGAAACCACGCTAGCCCGTCACGGGGCTGTCTCCGAGCCGACCGCCCGCGCCATGGCGCAAGGCGCGCTGGCGCACAGCCGGGCGCACTGGACGCTGGCGATCACGGGCATTGCCGGGCCGGGCGGCGGGACGACGGAGAAGCCGGTGGGGCTGGTCTGTTTTGGCTGGGCTTCGCGTGAGGGCGGTTGCGAGGCGCAGACGATGCACTTTGCCGGCGATCGGGCGGCGGTGCGGCGGCAGGCCGTCCGGCATGCCCTGCGCGAACTCCTGGTGCGCATCGAACTGGCGCCGATCTGCGTCTGAACACGGTGGCCTTGTCCTCGGCCGGGCGCAGGCAGCGAGGCTGAAAAAACGACTTGGGCGACGGTCGACCGTCGCCCAAGGGCCCATTTGACGGCGGCCGATGCCGCGCCGGCTTAAACCGGCAACGGCTCGAAGAGGGCGGCCAGATCGTCCGTGCCGAACTTCACATCGACGCGGTGATCCTCGGAGAGGATGCCGGCGGCGAGCTCGGCCTTGCGTTCCTGCAGGGCGAGGATCTTTTCTTCGATACTGCCGCCAACGATCAGCTTGTAGACGAACACCGGCTTGTCCTGGCCGAGGCGGTGGGCGCGGTCGGTCGCCTGATTTTCCACGGCCGGGTTCCACCACGGATCGTAGTGGATCACGGTGTCGGCCGCCGTCAGGTTCAGACCGACGCCGCCGGCCTTCAGGCTGATCAGGAAAACCGGCAGCTCGCCCTCCTGGAAGCGGCGGATCGGCGTTTCGCGGTCGGCGGTGTCGCCGGTGAGCAGGCCGTAGGGGATGCCGAGTGCTTTCAGTTCATCCTCAATCAGCGCGAGCATGCTCGTGAACTGCGAGAAGATCAGGATGCGGCGGCCTTCGTCGACCAGTTCCGGCACCATTTCCATGAGCAGGTCGAGCTTGGCGCGTTCCTGCACCTTGCGGGCCGAGAGCGCCTTGACCAGGCGCGGGTCGCAGCAGACCTGGCGCAGCTTGAGCAGCGCGTCGAGGATGACGATCTGGCTGCGCGCAAAGCCCTTCTGGGCGATCTCATCGCGCACCTTGGCATCCATCGCGGCGCGCACCGTTTCGTAGAGATCGCGCTGGCCGCCGACCAGCTCGACACTGCGCACAATGATGGTCTTGGGCGGCAGTTCGGTCGCCACGTCTTCCTTCTTGCGGCGCAGGATGAAGGGGCGAATGCGGCGGGCCAGCAGGTCGCGCCGTTCGGTGTCGCCCTGCTTCTCGATCGGCGTCCGCCAGTGACGGGTGAATTGGCGCTGGCCGCCGAGGAAACCGGGGAGCAGGAAATCGAACTGACTCCACAACTCGCCGAGGTGGTTTTCGAGCGGCGTGCCGGTCAGGCAGAGGCGGTGCCGCGCATCGATCTTGCGCACGGCTTCGGCGCTCTGGCTCTGGGCGTTCTTGACGGTCTGGGCTTCATCGAGGATGAGCAGGTGATAAGCGTGCTTCATCAGTTCGTCGGCATCGCGCCAGAGCAGCGGGTAGGTGGTGAGCACCACATCGTGCTGCCCGATCTCGGCAAAGCGGGCCTTGCGGTCCGGGCCATGCAGGGCAAGGACGCGCAGGTCCGGGGCAAAGCGGGCCGCTTCGCTCTTCCAGTTGAAGAGCAGCGAGGTCGGCAGGATGATCAGCGCAGGGCGATCCAGACGGCCGCTTTCCTTTTCCAGCAACAGGTGGGCGAGGGTCTGGGCGGTTTTGCCGAGACCCATGTCGTCGGCCAGGATGCCGGACAGATCATTGGCGCGCAGGAATTGCAGCCAGGCCAGACCTTCCTTCTGGTAACCGCGCAATTCCAGGCCGAGGCCCTGGGGCGGATCGATGTTCTGGATGCCCTGGGCGGCAATCAGCTTGTCGGCCAGCGCCATCACATCCGTCTGGCCACGGAACTGCCAGCGGCTGGTGTCGTTCAGCACGGTCAGGCGGGGCGCGTCGAAGCGCGACAGGCGCAGCGTGTTGCCGCCGGTGAACCCGTCAAACAGGTCGATCAGCGTCAGGGCCAGCGGTTTCAGGCGGGCGGCCTGAACGCGCAGGCGCTTGCCGCGCGCGGTCATCAGTTCGATCGGCTCGTCGTCCGGGATGTAGGCCAGCTCGATGCCGTCCAGCCAGCGCGCGTCGCGCTGAAAGAGGCCGGCCAGCAGCGGGGCGAGCGGCAGGCGCTCCCCTTCGACGATGATGCCCATGTCGAGGTCGAACCAGCCGTTCTCCGCTTCGACCAGATCGGCTTCCCAGCCGTCGATGTCGAGCACGTGATGGCGGAAGTCCTCCGGGAATTCGATGGTCCAGCCGGCGGCGCGCAGGTCATCCAGCCCCTGCTGCATGAAGGGCGTCCAGGCGTGCTCGCTGACCAGACCGTAAATGTCGGGCGGCGGGCTGCCAAAGGTGGACAGCGTGTGGCCGGGAATGCGTTCCAGACCCGCGTTGCCGAGCGCGCTCAGGGCGCGTTGTTCGGCCTCCGGGCGGCGTTGCAGGCGGATGGTTTCGCCGTCGGGCAGGGTCACGAATTCGTGCCGTTCGCTGGGCCGGATTTCGGCATCGGCATAGCGGAAGACGACCCGGGCCACATCGAAGGGGCCGCCATTGAAGCTCTGCGGGTAGCCGCGCCAGGCGCGGTAGCCGTGCGTGTGCAGGGTGTCCAGCTGCAGCACCGGCACCGGCGCACAATCCACCTGGCGCAGGCGGGCGCTGGCATCTTCGGCTGGCATCGGCAATTCTGGCGCCAGTTCGGACAAGGCTTCGGCCACCAGAATGGCTTCCTTGGCCGAGAGCGGCGGCAGGCTGAAGAGCTTGGCAACGACTTCCGGATTGCCGCTCACCGCGAGCGGGCCGATTTCTCCGCCGGCGAAATCGCCATACCAGGGCGGGTCGACCGGAATCACCATCTCGGCGGCCGGATCCGGCTTCAGGTAGGGGCGCTGGAAGCCCTGGGCATCGACCTGCCAGCCGATGCTGGCCGGGCGTTCGCCGCCGGTATTGAGCGGCAGCGCCAGGTCGTCCTGGCTGTACAGGCGGTGGCTGGCGGCCATGCGCTGGAGGGCTTCGGCGCCGTGTTGGGGACCGAGGGCAAAGGCGCGCAGGCCATTCTCGTGGCTGCGTTCAGCCCAGAGCAGGCGCAGGATGCCGAGGTCTTCCTCGGTGACGAACTGGGGCGGCGTGACCAGGGCGCGGTCGATCTTCCACCATTCCTCGGCGCTTTCCGGGAATTTGCCCTTGCGGATTTCCACGCCGAAATGGCGACGGTCCGGTGTCCAGCGCAGCAGGTAGAACAACTGCTGGCGGGCGGTACTCGGGCGGGCCTTTTTCTTGGCCACGGCGGCGGAGGCGCGGCGCAGGTCTTCCACCCAGGAGAGCACGCCGGTGCTGACGCGTTCGACCGGATTGCGCTCCTCGATGGCCTTGAGCAGGATGGCTGCAACGTGCTTGCAATTCACGCCGACCGGGCAGGTGCAGCCGCTGATCAGGGTGACGCTGCCATCCTTCTTTCCGATCAGGCGGGCGCTGGTCAGATACGGTTCGCGGGCCGAGCCGGGCACGGTACCGCGCACGCGTTCTTCATCCGCATCGAAATCGCGGATCAGGTCGACATAGGGTTTGCCTTTGGCAACGTCGGCATCGCCGAGCCATTCGGCAACGTCGTCTTCGGTGAAATTAGCGAGGGTAACGGCGGCCATCTTAAAAATAGCGACTGGCGACAAGGCCGGCAAGCAGGGCGGCGATCACGGCCAGCCAGCGGTTTTGCACGGTCTTGGCGGCGATCAGGCGTTCGAGTTGCGGCGCGAGATCAGCCTTGGCGGGTTGGGCCAGAACCTGATGCACGAGGCGTGGCAGTTGCGGCAGCGTGCGTGCCAGATAAGGGGCTTCCTGCTTGAAGGTCTTGACCAGACCGCGCCAGCCGACCTGCTCGCTCATCCAGCGCTCGAGGAAGGGTTTGGCGGTCTTCCAGAGGTCCAGCTCCGGATCCAGTTGGCGGCCCAGGCCTTCGATGTTGAGCAGGGTTTTCTGCAGCATCACCAGTTGCGGCTGGATTTCGACATTGAAGCGGCGCGAGGTCTGGAAGAGGCGGAGCAGGACCTTGCCGAAGGAAATATCTTTCAGGGGGCGGTCGAAGATCGGTTCGCAGACGGCGCGGATGGCTGCTTCGAATTCATCGACACGGGTGTCCTTGGGCGCCCAGCCGGATTCGATGTGCGCTTCGGCGACGCGCTTGTAGTCGCGCCGGAAGAAAGCGAGGAAATTCTGCGCGAGGTAGTTCTTGTCGGTATCGGTCAGGGTGCCGACGATGCCGAAGTCGAGGGCGATGTAGCGCCCGTCCGCGGCCACGAAAATGTTGCCCGGATGCATGTCGGCATGAAAGAAGCCGTCGCGGAAAACCTGGGTGAAGAAAATCTCGACGCCGGCGGCGGAGAGCTTCTTCATGTCGATGCCTTCGGCCACCAGACGCTCGGTCTGGGAAATCGGCACGCCTTTCATGCGCTCCATGACCATCACGGTCGAGGTGCAGAAATCCCAATGCACTTCCGGCACGATGAGCAGTTCGGAGTCCGTGAAATTGCGGCGCAGTTGCGAGGCGTTGGCGGCCTCGCGCATGAGGTCCAGTTCGTCCTTCAGGTATTTGGCGAATTCCGCCACTACCTCGCGCGGTTTCAGGCGCTTGCCGTCCGACCAGAGCCTTTCGAGCAGCATGGCCAGCGTGTCCATGAGGGCCAGATCGTGTTCGATCACGGTCAACATGTTCGGACGCAGGATTTTCACCGCGACTTCATGGCCGCCATCTTCTTCGCGCAGGCGGGCAAAGTGCACCTGTGCGATGGAGGCCGAGGCGACCGGCACCGGGTCGAATTCGGCAAAGACCTCATGGGCCGGTCGGCCGTAGGCCTTCTCGATTTCCTTCAGGGCGAGTTCGGAACCAAAGGGCGGCACGCGGTCCTGGAGCTTGGCCAGTTCGTCCGCGATGTCCGGCGGCATCAGGTCGCGCCGGGTCGAGAGGACCTGCCCGAATTTGACGAAGATCGGCCCCAGGGCTTCCAGTGCCAGGCGCAGGCGCTCGGCGCGCGGCGCGGAGAGGTCGCGCCAGAATTGAAGCGCGTTCGCAATGCGGACCAGGCGACCGCTGGGCTCGTGTTCGAGCACCAATTCGTCCAGGCCGTAACGGCTGGCGACCGAGGCGATCTTGAGCAGGCGGAATAAGCGCATGGCGGCAAGCGGGGGCGAAGTCAAACGAGCATGTTAACACGTGGTCGGTGAATGCGCCGGCCCCTTTTTGAACTGCTGCGCCCTGCCCGCGGCTGCCGGCGAGAAATCTTGCTCTGAGCATGCGCCCTTGTCGCTGTGATCCGTTAAACTCATGCATCAGTGGTTGTTTGATTCCCTTTGGGCGACAGCCCGTCAACCTTTGCCCACAGACTCGATGAGCGATCTGAAAGCCCCGTCCGAACTGGCGCGTGAAGCCCTGAAACAGCTGGCGGCGCGGCATTTGCCGCCAACGCCGGCCAATTTTCAGGCCTGCTATCACGAAATCGCCGGTTTGCCGCCCAGTGCCCCTTTTCCGGATCAGCCCCTGCGGCGCCTGGCCGGGGCGCTGGTGCCGCATGGCGATGCCCAGTTGGCGTGTGTTGCCGATCTCGATGCCGCGATCGTCCGGCGCAGCTGGCAGGGGGTTCAGGATGCCGTGCTGGCCTTTATCGATCAGCAGCGTGCGGAAAGCCCGAGTGTCTCGGGTTCCTGCAGTGAAGATGCGTTGCTGCCGGGGTTTGCGCATGCCCTGGCGCGCCTGTTTGAGCGCTTGCTGCCGGCTTTGGGGGATGACGATCATCAGGCGGTGGCCGCCGGGCAGGATCTGATTCGTGCGCTGCGTCAGGCGGCGCCGCGGATCAGTGATCTCGATGCCTTGCTGCCGGCCTTCAGCCGCCAGGTGGTGTTCGCCGCCGAAGAGCAGGTTGAAATCCGTGCGTCGCTGCTCAAGCTGCTCCATCTGATCATTCAGAACATCGGGGAACTGAGCCTCGACGACAGCTGGCTGAAAGGGCAGGTCGATGGCCTGTTGGCCACGGTGGCGCCGCCCATTACTTTGCGTCACCTGGACGAGATGGAACGCCGGTTGCGCGATGTCATGGTCAAGCAGTCGCGGGCCAAGGCGCGTTCCGTCGAGGCGCAGGAGGAAATGCGCCGCATGCTGTCCGCCTTCATCGGTCAGCTCTCGGAGATGAACGCGTCCAGCGTGAGCTTCCAGGGGGATATCGAGGAAAGCGCGCGGCGCATGGAGGCGGTGACCAGTCTGGAAGACCTCACCCCGCTGTTGCGCTCGGTGATTGATCGCACGCGCGGCATGGCCGAAGAAACGGCGCGTTCGCGCGAGCAACTGGAATCCCTGCAGGCGCGGGTCGAGGCGACCGAGGCCGAGTTGGTGCAGTTGCACCTTGAGCTCGATAGCGCCAGCGCGATGGCGCGCCACGATCCGCTCACCGATGCGCTCAACCGCAAAGGCCTGGATGAGGCGCTGGCACGCGAGATCGCCAGCATGCGCCGCAAGGATGCGCCCTTGTCGGTCAGCCTGCTCGACCTCGATAATTTCAAGGCCCTGAACGACCGCCTCGGGCACGATGCCGGCGATGTGGCCCTGGTGCATCTGGCCAATATCGCGCGGGCGTGCATGCGCCCGACGGATACCCTGGCGCGTTACGGTGGCGAGGAGTTCGTCATCCTGATGCCGGATACGACCCTGGAGCAGGGGGTCGAGATCATGACCCGCCTGCAGCGCGAGCTGACCAAGGCGATCTTCATGTCCGGCAGCGAGCGGGTCCTGATTACTTTCAGTGCGGGCGTCGCCCAGCTGGCGCAGGACGAAGACGGCAACGATGCCATCCGGCGTGCCGACCAGGCGATGTACCTGGCCAAGCGTGCCGGCAAGAACCGCGTCCTGGGGGCGTGATCGTCCGCTGACGTGCGCGTCCAGAGTTTTCCGCCGGTCATCGGGCCGGCGCCGCATACCCTGATCCTCGGTTCGATGCCCGGCGTGGCCTCGCTGGCGGCAGCCCGTTACTACGCCCATCCCCGGAACGTTTTCTGGCGCCTGATGGGCGATCTGATCGGCGCCGGGCCGGATCTGCCTTATGCACAGCGTCTGGCCAGCCTGCAGGCGCAGGGACTGGCGCTCTGGGATGTGATGGCCGGCTGCGAACGGCGTGGCAGTCTCGATGCCGATATTGTGCCGGCCTCGGTGGCGGTCAACGACTTTCCCGGCCTGTTTTCCGCCTACCCCGGCATCCGCCGTGTTTTCTTCAATGGGGCGGCGGCAGAGAAAGCCTTTCGTCAGCACGTCCTGCCCCGCTTGGGCGGCGACTTGCCCGCGCTGTCGCGCCTGCCCTCGACCAGCCCGGCCCATGCCGCGCTCGCTTATCCGGAAAAACTGGCGGCCTGGCGTGCGATCCTGGCCGAATAAAGCGGCAGGGGCAGCGTATAATCCCGCTTTTGCATTTTTTGCTGCTGATTCAATGGCCCACGACGTCAAAACCCAGCTGACCGCCCTGTTGCAACAGGCGCTGGCCAGTGTTGCCCCGACTGCAACCGATACCCCGATCCAGCTTGAGCGCCCGCGCGACCCGACGCACGGCGACTTCGCGACCAACCTCGCGATGCAACTGGCCCGTGCCCTGAAGAAAAATCCGCGCGAGATCGCCCAGCAGCTCCTCAACGAACTGCCGCCGTCCACGCTGGTGACGCACGCCGAGGTGGCGGGTGCCGGCTTCATCAACTTCAAGCTCGATGCCGGGACGAAGACGGGCGTGATCAAGAACGTCCTGGCCGAAAAGACCGATTTCGGACGGTCGACCGCCGGCGGCAAGCAAAAAGTGCAGGTGGAATTCGTTTCCGCCAACCCGACCGGCCCGCTCCACGTCGGCCACGGCCGCGGTGCGGCCTACGGGGCTTCCCTCTCCAGCCTGCTCTCGTTTGCCGGCTGGGACGTGACGCGCGAGTACTACGTCAATGACGCCGGCCGCCAGATGGACATCCTCGGTCTCTCGACCTGGCTGCGTTACCTCGATCAGCACGGCCAGACTGTGCCCTTCCCGCCGAACGCCTATCAGGGCGACTACGTGCGCGAGATGGGCAAGCAGATGAGCGTGGCCCACGGCGACAAGTTCGTGCGCGCCGCTGCCGACGTGCAGGCCGGTACGCCGGGCCTGCCGGAAGCCGGCCGTGCCGACGACGAAGCCAAGCAGCAACGCGAACTGCATCTCGATGCCCTGATCGCCCGCGCCAAGGAGCTGCTCGGCGGCGACTGGCATTACGTGCATCAGCATGCGCTCAACGAGCAGCTGGAAGACTGCCGTGACGATCTGAAGGAATTCGGCGTCGAATTCGAAGTCTGGTATTCCGAAAAGTCGCTCTACGACACCGGCCTCGTGGCCCGTTGCGTCGGCTTGCTGGAAGAAAAAGGTCACATCTACGTGCAGAACGGCGCCAAGTGGTTCAAATCCACCGCCTTCGGCGACGAGAAGGATCGCGTCGTGCAGCGCGAGAATGGTTTGTTCACCTATTTCGCCTCCGACATCGCCTACCACCTGAACAAGTTCGAGCGTGGTTTCGACAAGGTCATCAACATCTGGGGCGCCGATCACCACGGCTACATCCCGCGCGTGACCGGTGCGATCAAGGCGCTCGATCTCGACAGCGACAAGCTGCATGTCGCCCTGGTCCAGTTTGCCGTGCTCTACCGCAACGGCCAGAAGGCCTCGATGTCCACCCGCTCCGGCGAGTTCGTCACCCTGCGCGAACTGCGCAAGGAAGTCGGCAACGATGCGTGCCGTTTCTTCTACGCCCTGCGCAAGTCCGACCAGCACCTCGATTTCGACCTCGATCTGGCCAAGAGCCAGACCAACGAAAACCCGGTCTACTACATTCAGTACGCCCACGCCCGCGTCTGCTCGGTGATCCGTCAGTGGGACGGCAATCTGGACGATCTGGCCGATGCCGACTTCGCGCTGCTCAACAATGAGCGCGAACTGGCCATCGCCAATCAGCTGGCCCAGTTCCGCGAAGTGGTCGAGACCGCCGCGCGCGACCTCGCGCCGCACCAGATCGCCTTCTACCTGAAGGACCTGGCCGGCGAATTCCATGGCTGGTACAACGCCGAGCGCATGCTGGTCGACGATGCCGCGCTGTGTGCGGCCCGCGTTGCCCTGGCTGCCGCCGTGCGTCAGGTGATCCGCAACGGCCTCGCCATCCTCGGCGTGAGCTGCCCCGAATCCATGTAAGGACCTCGCATGAGTCGCGACATGAAACCCCGCAAGGCGCCGCCCAAAAAGAAATCGGGCGGCGGAACGCTGATCGGCATGTTCATCGGGCTGGTGCTCGGTGTCGGTGTCGCGGCCGGCGTCGTCTGGTACATGAACAAATCGCCCCTGCCTTTCAACAAGCAGGTGCAGGCACCGGCCAAATCCGACCCCGTCGCGGCCCAGCCGGTCGGCAACGGCAAACCGGCCGACAAGCCGGCCCAGCAGCCGATGGCCCTGCCGGGCAAGCCGGGTGATCCGGTGCCGGAAAAGCGCTTCCAGTTTTACGACATCCTGCCGGGCAAGGCCGATGCCGTGCCGGACAAGGTGGCCAAGCCGGAGCCGGCGAAGGACACCGCCAAGAAGGATGAACCGAAGAAAGACGAGCCGAAAAAGGATGAGGTGAAGAAGGACGAAGCGAAGAAGGAGGAGGTCAAGGAAAGCAAGACCCCGCTCTTCCTCCAGGCTGGTTCCTTCAGCACGGCGCAGGATGCCGACAACCAGAAGGCCAAGCTCGCCTTCATGGGCATCGAGGCCGTGGTCCAGCAGGTGATGATTCAGGATAAAACCCTCTATCGCGTGCGCGTCGGCCCCTATACGCGCATCGATGAATTGAACAAAGTCCGGGCTGACCTTGCCAAATCCGGCATTGATGCCCAGCTTGCCAAATAAGGAGTCCGCATGATGTTTGCCCGTCGCCAGTTCGTCTCTGCCATTTTTGCCCTCGGCGCCGCGTTGACCGTCGCCCTGCCGGCCCAGGCCCAGTCGGTCGGCAAGGATTACACGCCGATCAGCCCGGCTCAGCCGACCGAAACCCCGGCCAAGATCGAAGTGGTGGAATTTTTCAGCTACGGTTGCCCGCACTGCGCCGAGTTCAATCCGCTGATCAGCAGCTGGGAAGCCAAGTTGCCGGCCGATGTGGTGCTCAAGAAAGTGCCGGTTTCCTTCGGTCGTGCCGCCTGGGCCAATGCGGCCAAGCTCTACTACGCCCTCGAAGTGACGGGCGATCAGCATCGTCTGGAAGCAGACATCTTCAAGGCCATTCACGTTGAGCGCGTGAACCTGTTCGATGAGAAGAACATCCTGGAATGGGTGGCCAAGAAGGGGGTCGATAGCAAGAAGTTCGGCGAAGCCTTTGGCTCCTTTGGTGTCATGAGCAAGGTCAAGCGCGGCGATCAGATGGCGCAGGCGTACAAGATTCAGGGCGTCCCGTCGCTCGCCGTCGAAGGCAAATATCTGGTCGGCGGCCAGGGTTATGCCGAAGCGCTGAGCATCACCGACAAGCTGGTGGCCAAGACGCGTGCCGAGAAGGCCGGCAAGAAGTAAGCCGGCAGCTGTTTCTTGAGTCAGTCTGTCTTTATTACGGGCGCCTCGTCGGGGATCGGCGAGGCGCTTGCCGTTTACTACGCGGCGCAGGGTGCGCGCCTGGGCCTGGTGGGGCGGCGTGCCGATGCCCTGGCGGCCCTGAATGCCCGGCTGGGTGGCGGCCATGCCTGTTATGTGCTGGATGTCACCGATGCCGCAGCACTGGCCGAGGCGGCTGCCGATTTCATGGCGCGCTTTGGCGTGCCGGAAATCGTGGTCGCCAGTGCGGGCGTGTCGGCCGGAACGCTGACCGAGCATGCCGAAGACCTGGCGGTGATCCGTCGCGTCATGGACATCAACCTGTATGGCATGGCGGCCACCTTCGCGCCGTTCATCCCGGCGATGAAGCAGGCGGGTGGCTGGCGTCGTCTGGTCGGGATTGCCTCGGTGGCGGGCATTCGCGGCTTGCCGGGCGCGGAGGCGTATTCGGCCTCGAAAGCTGCGGCCATCGCCTACCTGGAAAGTCTGCGCCTGGAACTGCGTCCGGCCGGCATTCCGGTCGTCACCATTGCACCGGGGTACATCGAGACCCCGATGACGGCGGTCAACCCGTACACAATGCCGTTTTTGCTGCCGGCCGATCAGGCGGCACGCCGTTTTGCCGCCGCCATTGAGCGGGGCACCAGCTATACCGTGATCCCGTGGCAGATGGGGTGGGTGGCGAAGGTGCTGCGCCTGCTGCCGAACTGGCTCTACGACCGCCTGTTTGCCAGCGCCCCCCGAAAACCTCGCGGCCTGTTGAGGTAGCACGCTACGTTGCTGCGGGAGTAAAATCCGCCTATAACCAAAGGCGGAAGCGCTGTGTGTCCAAGGGGAGGCCTGGGCGCGCAGACGACTTCGGCGGAGACAAAATGAAACGCACCCACGGCACAGCCGGGATGGTCCTGCTTGAAGATTTCGAGCGCCTGGACCAGATCCTGGCGAGCACCCCTGTCCCGATTTTCGTGATCGACCTCGATCACCGCGTGACCCATTGGAACCGCGCTTGCGAGGTGGTCATGGGCTACCCGGCAGCGCAGCTGCTCGGCACCCGTGATCAATGGAAGCCCTTTTATCCGAGCGCCCGGCCGGTCATGGCCGACCTGGTGGTGTCCGGCGATCTCGAAGCCGGGATCGAAACCTACTACGCCAATAAATTTCGTCGTTCCGTGTTGCTGCCCGGTTCCTACGAGGCAGAGGATTTCTTCCCGAACATGGGGCCGCAGGGCACCTGGCTGTTCTTCACGGCAGCGCCGCTCTATAACGCGGCCGGCGAGGTCATCGGCGCCATCGAGACCTTGCAGGACGTTTCCGGGCAACGGCGTGCGGACGAGGCCCTGCGCCGCGAGCACCAGATCATGAACACCATGATCGAACACTTTCCGAGCGGCATCACGGTGATGGATGCCAATCTGGAAGTCATCAAGTACAACCGCCAGTTCAAGGCCATGCTGGGCTTTCCCGACACCTTGTTCGACCCGCCCAACTACCTAGAAAAATTCATCCGTTTCAACGCCGAGCGGGGCGAGTACGGTTCGGTCGATGTTGAAAATACGGTGCGAGACAGCCTCGAAAAGGCCCGCCAGCAGCAGGCCCATTGTTTCGAACGCACGCGCCCGGATGGCAGCGTGCTGGAAGTGAAAGGCTCGCCCTTGCCGGATGGCGGGTTCGTCACCTCATATACCGACATCACCGAACGCAAGCGGGCCGAAGCGGAAATTCTCCGCCTGCTCGCCGAGCAGCAGCTCATTTTTGATAACGCCCACGTCGGCATCGTCTGGATCAAGCAGCGAAAGATCGTGCGCTGCAATCAGCGTCTGGTCGAAATGTTCCAGTTCAGTGATCCGGACAGCCTGATCGGCCAATCTACGCGCATCCTCTACCAGTCCGATGCGCAATGGGATGCTGTGGGCAGCGGCATGTATCTGGACCTCGAGCACTTGGGCTCGTCGCAGGCGGAGTACAGCATGCAGCGGGCCGATGGCTCGTCGATCCGGGTCATGCTGACCGGCCGTCCGATCGACCAGGGCAAGGTGCATGAAGGCTCGATCTGGGTCTATACCGATGTGACCATGCGCTATCGTCAGGAGGCTGAACTGCGCCTGGCCGAGAAAGTGTTTGCGCATACCTCGGAAGCCTTGCTGGTGACCGATTCGGCGGGCGTGATCGTCAATGTGAACCAGGCCTTCTCCGACATCACCGGCTATAGCCGCGACGAGGTGGTGGGGCAGACCCCGCGTCTCCTGAAGTCCGGCCGGCACGATGATGCCTTTTACGCCGAAATGTGGCGCACCGTGATTGAGCAGGGGCGCTGGGAAGGCGAAGTCTGGGATCAGCGCAAGGATGGTTCGATCTACCCGAAGTGGCTGTCGATCACGACGGTGCGTGACGCCGATGGCGGCATCGTCAATTACATCGGCTCCTTCTCCGACATCACCGAGCGCAAGGCCGCCCAGGAAAAGATTCAGTATCTGGCCCACCATGATCCGCTGACCAGTCTGCCCAATCGCCTGCTGCTGCGTGACCGCTTCAGTCATGTCATGGACCAGATGCGGCGCAGCGGCCGCAGCGCTGCCCTGATGTTCCTCGACCTCGATCATTTCAAGCGGATCAACGATTCGCTCGGGCATCGTGTCGGCGATCAGCTGCTCATCGCCGTGGTGCGCCGCCTGCGTGCCTGCCTGCGTGAAGCCGATACGCTGAGCCGGCAGGGCGGGGATGAATTCATCCTGCTGCTGGGCGATATCGGCGGGCGGGAAGTCGCCGCGCGCATTGCCGACAAAATCATTGCGGCGCTGGTCGAACCTTTCCATATCGGCGAGCATCACCTGAGCACCTCGGTCTCGATCGGGATTGTCGTCGCGCCGGAGGATGGCAGCGACTTCGATGTCCTGATGCAGAAGGCCGATACCGCGATGTACGCCTCGAAGGAGCGTGCGCGCGGGACATGGTGTTTCTTCCATCCGAGCATGGACGAGCAGGCGCGGCGCCGGCTGGACCTCGCCAACAGCCTGCGCACGGCGCTGCAGCGTGACGAATTTCATCTCGTCTATCAGCCGCAGGTCTATGCCGACAGCGGCCGCGTATTCGGCGCCGAGGCCCTCCTGCGCTGGCAGCCGACGGGCGAAGGCCTGGTGTCGCCGGCCGAGTTCATCCCGGTGGCCGAGGAAATCGGCCTCATTCTCCCGCTCGGCGAATGGGTCATCCAGCAGGCCTGCGATCAGGCCCGCCGCTGGCAGGATGCCGGCCTCAACTGCCGGGTGGCGGTCAACGTCTCCGGGGTGCAGATTTACCGCTCGGATGTGGTTGCCGCCCTGCAGCGGGCGGCCCAGCATGCCGGGATCTCGCCCGCCCTGATCCAACTGGAGCTCACCGAGTCGACGCTGATCGACGACAGCATCCTGATTCAGGACGTGATCGGCGGCCTGAAGGCCATCGGCGCCAGCGTGGCGATCGACGATTTCGGGACGGGCTATTCCAGCCTGGCCTATCTGAAGCGCTTCAAGGTCGACAAACTGAAGATCGACCGCAGCTTTATTGCCGATGCCGCCACCAACGAAGAAGGCGCGGCGATGTCGCGCGCCGTGATCAGCATTGCCCGTTCGCTCAACATGCGGGCCATTGCCGAAGGCGTCGAGACAGCCGATCAGCTGGCTTTCCTGCTCGGGGCGGGGTGTAACGAGATTCAGGGCTACTACTTCAGCAAGCCGCTGTTGCCGGACGCCTTTGCCGACTTCGCACAGCGTCATCGATGAGGGGCGGGGGGCGTCGGCTTCGGCTAAAATAGCGCGATGCTTACCCTCAAGATCAATGGCGAAGATCGCCAGTTCCCTGACGCGTTGACCGTCGCCGGCCTGATTGATCAGCTCGGCTATACGGGCAAGCGCATTGCCGTTGAGAAGAACGGCGAGATCGTCCCGAAAAGCTTGCATGCCAGCACGCCGCTCGTTTCGGGTGACCAGCTTGAAATCGTCGTCGCCGTCGGCGGCGGCTAAGGAGTTCCCATGCATCAACTGACCATCGCCGGCAAGGCGTATCGTTCCCGTTTGCTGGTCGGCACCGGCAAGTACAAGGATTTTGCCGAAACCCGCGCCGCCATCGACGCCTCCGGTGCCGAAATCGTCACCGTCGCCGTGCGCCGCGTGAATATCGGCCAGGACGCCAGCCAGCCGAGCCTGCTCGACGCCGTGCCGCCCTCGCAATTCACCATCCTGCCCAATACCGCCGGCTGCTACACCGCCGACGACGCCGTGCGCACCCTGCGCCTGGCGCGCGAACTGCTCGACGGCCATCCGCTGTGCAAGCTCGAAGTCCTGGGTGACCCGACCAATCTCTTCCCGAACATGCCGGAAACCCTGAAGGCCGCTGAAACGCTGGTCAAGGAAGGCTTCGAGGTCATGGTCTACTGCGCCGACGATCCCATCCAGTGCAAGATGCTCGAAGAGATCGGCTGCGTCGCGGTGATGCCGCTCGCTTCCCTGATCGGTTCCGGCATGGGTATCGTCAATCCGTGGAACCTGCGCCTGATCATCGACAACGCCAAGGTGCCGATCATCGTCGATGCCGGTGTCGGCACGGCCTCCGATGCCACCATCGCGATGGAACTGGGCTGCGACGGCGTGCTGATGAACACCGCCATCGCCCACGCCAAGAACCCGGTGCTGATGGCCTCGGCCATGAAGAAGGGCATCGAAGCCGGGCGTGAAGCCTTCCTCGCCGGCCGCATGGCCCGCAAATACTATTCGGCCGACCCTTCGTCGCCGACCACCGGACTGATCGGCTCATGAGCAAAGACCTGTTGATTGAATCCGGCGCCGCCCACGACGACGGCGTCTATACCGAAGGCCGCGAGGCTCATGACGGCCACGGCCACATCAAGAGCTTCGTGCGCCGCGCCGGCCGCATGTCGGAAGCGCAGCACCGCTACTTCGACGAGATGATGCCGAAGATCGGGATCCCCTATCAGCCGTCACCGGTCGATCTGGCTGCGGTCTACGGCCGTGCGGCCCCGAAAATCCTGGAAATCGGCTGCGGCATGGGCGAAACCACGGCGCGCATCGCCGAAGCCCATCCGGAAAACGATTACTTCGGTCTCGAAGTGCACGTGCCGGGCGTCGGTGCCCTGTGCAAGCTGATCGCCGAGAAAAACCTGAGCAACCTGCGCATCGGCAACCACGATGCCGTGGAAGTGGTGCGCGACATGCTGCCGGAAGGCTCGCTCGACGGCATCCACATCTTTTTCCCGGATCCGTGGCACAAGACGCGTCACAAGAAGCGCCGCCTGATCCAGCAGCCCTTCGTGGCCTTGCTCGCCTCGCGCCTGAAACCGGGTGGCTACATCCACTGCGCGACCGACTGGGAAAACTACGCGCTGCAGATGCTCGATGTGCTCGGCCGTGAGCCCAGCCTGGAAAACAGCGTCGCCAACCCGTCGACCGCCGCGCTTGCTGCTGCGCTCGAAGCGGACAGCGCTGAAGGCCTGGTCGGCTTTGCCCCGCGCCCCGCGTATCGCCCGCTGACCAAATTCGAGAACCGTGGCCTGCGTCTGGGTCATGGCGTCTGGGATCTGGTCTTCAAAAAGCGTTGACCGTCGTCGACGCGCCATAACAACAAGGATTTTCCCCGCACCATGTGGTTCAAGAACCTGCAACTGTATCGCCTGCCCACGCCGTGGACCATTGACCTCGCCAAGCTGGACGAGCAACTCACCCGCGGCGGTTTTGCCCGCTGCGCCAGCCATGAGCCGATGTCCCGTGGCTGGGTGCCGCCCCGCAAGGACAGCGGCCTGATTTATTCGAACAACCGCCAGTGGCTGCTCTCCCTGGCCGTCGAGCAGCGCATCCTGCCCGCCTCCGTGATCAACGACGAGGTCAAGGAGCGCGCCGAGGCCCTCACCGAAAGCCAGGGCTATGCCCCGGGCCGCAAGCAGCTCAAGGACCTCAAGGAACGCGTCACCGAAGAACTGATGCCGCGCGCCTTCACCAAGCGCCGCAGCAGTTTCGTCTGGGTCGATCCGCAGAGCGGCTGGTTCGTGGTCGATGCCGGCAGCCCGGCCAAGGCCGAGGAAGTCATCGAGCACCTGCGTTTCTGTCTCGACGACTTTCCGCTCAAGCCGCTGCACACCCAGCTTTCCCCGACCTCGGCGATGGCCGACTGGCTGGCGGGCGGCGATGCGCCGGCCGGGTTCACCATCGACCGCGATTGCGAACTGAAGGCCATGGGCGAAGAAAAATCCGCCGTGCGCTACGTCCGCCATCCGCTCAATGACGAAGTGCACGCCGAAATCAAGGCCCACCTTGCCGCCGGCAAGCTGCCGACCAAGCTGGCCCTGACCTGGGACGAGCGCATTGCCTTCGTGCTCACCGAAAAGCTGGAAGTGAAGCGCCTCGCCTTCCTCGACATCCTCAAGGAAGATGCCGAAAAGGCCGCCGAGAACGCGGACGAGCAGTTCGATGCCGACTTCGCGCTGATGACCGGCGAACTGACCCGTTTCCTGCCCGCGCTGATCGCGGCGCTGGGGGGGGAGGTGGCCGAGGCGGCGGACGGCGCGAGCGCCCCGGCGCCCATGCAACGGGTCAGCCCGGCTCCGGCGGCCGCATCCAGCGCCCCTGCCAACCTGACCCCGCCCTGGGAGGCATGAAGCCCGCCGTGCTGCCCGAGGTCTGCCCCTGCGGCAGCGGCCTGCGCTATGCCATCTGCTGCGGTCGACGGCATGGCGGGGCCGAATTTGCGCCGACCGCCGAGGCGCTGATGCGCTCGCGCTACAGCGCCTACGTGCTGAAGCTCGACGAATACCTGCTCGCTACCTGGCATGCCTCGACCCGTCCGGCCGAACTCAATCTGGCCGACGATCCGACCAAATGGCTCGGCCTTGAGGTGCGGCAGCACCGCAGCACCGGCCCGGATCAGGCCGAGGTCGAGTTCGTGGCGCGTTACCGGGTCGATGGCCGCGGCCATCGACTGCACGAGTTAAGCCGCTTCGTCCGCGAGGACGGGCGCTGGTACTACGTCGACGGCGATTATTGAGCGTCCAGCCCGAGGCGTCGCGCCAGGGCCAGCCGGTGTGCGGCCAGACGGCAGCGCAAACGGCTCACTTCGGCATCCACGCTGTCGGCGCGACGCTGCTGCAGGACCGCTTGTGGCGGACGCACAGGGGGCAGGCAGGGGGAAAAACGGCCGCTCGCTTCGCGGCTCAGTTCAAGGCTGTCGAGATCGGTGATCAACATGTCAGGCTCCTTCCCCCGGTTGTCCTCGGCGATCGCGATGCCGTGGGGGAGGGCCATGCGACGCTTTAGCAGAATTTGTCTGTCGCCCCGCAAGTAGTCATAAATCGGCGACGGTGTGGCCAGCACCCGGTTGCAGCCAAGTCCTTAATTTAACGGATGATCGCGTGTGCTGGCAAGTTGCGATCGCGCTGTCGCTTGCGCCAAGGTTGCCAGCGCCCGGACATCTTGCGATCATCGCCCGCTGACCTTTTACGCGCATTGCCATGGACCACGCCACTTCGCAGGACCCGCTCTGGAAACCCTATTCCGTGCTCGTCGTCGACGACGAGCCGGGCATGGTCAGCTTTCTCCAGCGGGCCCTCGCCAGCCGCTGCGGCACGGTGGATTGCGCGGGCAGCGTCGAGGCGGCAGAGCCCTTGCTGCGCCGCCATCTCTATGACCTGATCGTGCTCGACATCGCCCTGCCGGGCCGTTCCGGCATCGACTGGCTGCTCCAGTTGCGTGAAGAAGGCTTTGCCGGGGATGTGGTCCTGATGACGGCCTATGCCGATCTCGATACAGCCATCGAAGCCTTGCGCGCCGGGGCGGCCGATTTCCTGCTCAAGCCGTTTTCCCTGGCCCAGGTGCTGAATGCCCTGCAGCGCTGTTTCGAACGCTCCCGTTTGCTGCGCGAGAACTTTGTCCTGCGTCGCGAAGTGAGCGAGCGCACCTTCGATGTCGAAGGCGTGGTCGGCCAATCGGAGGCCATGCTGGCGGCCTGCGAGCGTCTGAAACGCATTGCACCGACGCCCGCCACCGTGCTGCTCACTGGCGAATCCGGGACGGGCAAGGAAGTGGCGGCGCGCGCCCTGCATCGCATGAGCGCGCGGGCGAGCGGTCCCTTCGTGCCGATCAACTGCGCGGCCATCGCCTCGGAACTGATCGAGTCGGAATTGTTCGGCCACGTCAAAGGCGCCTTCACCGGCGCCAAGCAGAACCGCGAAGGCCTGTTCTACTACGCGCGCGGCGGCACGCTCTTCCTCGATGAAATCGGCGAATTGCCCCCGGCCGCGCAGGCCAAGCTCCTGCGTGTGCTGGAGGAACGTCGCGTGCGCCCGGTCGGCTCCGAGCAGGAAATTCCGATCGACGTGCGCGTCATTGCCGCGACCAACCGTGACCTGAAAACCGAGGTGACGGCCCAGCGTTTTCGTCAGGATCTCTACTACCGTCTGCAGGTCGTCGAGGTGACGCTGCCGCCTTTGCGCGAACGGCCGGAAGACCTGCCGCTGCTGGTCGAACATTTCATGGCACAGCTGGTGCCGGCGCTGGGCGTGCCGCGTCTGGCGCTCGACGCGCGGACTCAGGCGCGCATGGCGGCCTACGACTGGCCGGGCAATGTGCGCGAGTTGCGCAACTTCGTCGAGCGCTCGCTCATCCTGGGCTGGTTCGACCTTGGGCCCGAGCCGGAAGTGGCCGCCGAGAGCACGGGCAGTGCCTTGGAGTCGCTGGAAGCGGTGGAAAAACGGCACATTCTGGCCGTGCTGGCGGCCTGCGATGGCAACAAGTCGGAAGCAGCCCGCCGCCTCGGCATCTCGCGCAAAACCATGGACCGCAAGTGCCAGGCCTGGGGCGTGGGCGATGCGCCCTGATGCAACATGAGGGCGCATGATGCCTGATTCCCCGCCGGCTCCGATCACGCCGCCCAGCCGGACTTCGATCCGCATTCGCCTGCTGCTGCTGGCCTTGTTGCCGCTGGGCATTGCCTTGCCGGCCATGGTGGCCGTGCTGGCCAATTGGGGCGGGCAGTATTTCGACAGCCTGCTGGTCACCAAGGTGCGGGCCGATCTGGCGGTGGCGCACGGTTATTACGAGCGGGTGCGCGATGGCGTTGGACGCTCGGTCGAGGCCCTGGCCGGATCGAGCCGTCTGCAGCAGGCGCTGGCCGGGCGCGGCCAGGTCGGGCTCATGCTGCAGGAAGCCCGGCAGGCGCAGAAGCTCGATTTTCTGGAGTTCTGGAGCGTTGACCGTAGCCGTCGCCTGGCCGGCGAGTGGCCGGTGCTTGCCTCCGCCCTGGCCGGTTCGGTGCGCACGGAAACCGAGATTTTTTCGCCGGACAGTCTGCGCCAGCTCGATCCCATGTTGGCCGAACAGGCCGTCACGCCCATTCTGCCCACCCCCGGCGCCTGGCCGGATGAACGGACCGAGGAACGGCGCGGCCTGCTCATTCATGCCGCCGCGCCGGTGCGCGATACGGCCGGGCATATCACCGGCATCCTGACCGGCGGGGTGCTGCTCAACAAGAACCTGGGCTTCATCGATCGCCTGAATGAAATCGTCTATCCGCCGGGCGCCTTGCCCCTGGGCAGCGCGGGCACGGCGACCTTGTTCCTGGGCGATGTGCGGGTGGCCACCAATGTCCGCCTGTTTGCCGGTGAACGGGCCATCGGCACGCGGGTGTCCACGGCGGTGCACAGTGCCGTGCTCGAGCAGGGGCGCACCTGGCTGGACCGCGCCTTTGTCGTGAACGACTGGTATGTCTCGGCCTATGCGCCTTTGCATGACAGCGCGGGGGCGCGTATCGGCATGCTTTATGTGGGCTTTCTCGAAGGCCCCTTTGAAGAGGCCAAGCGCAGTGCGCTCGGGGTGGTGGTGGCCCTCTTCGGGCTGGTCATGCTGGTCGCCGGCGTCTTTGCCGTGCTCTGGGCGCGCCGTGTGTTCAAGCCCATCGAGCGCATGCACGCGACCATGCACGCGATCGAGCGGGGCGAGACTGAGGCGCGGGTCGGGCCGGTCGATAGCCAGGATGAACTGGCGGTGGTGGCCGCGCATTTCGATCAGTTGCTTGACCGCCTGCAAGCCCAGGCCGACTCCCTGAAACGCTGGGGCGAGTCGCTCGATGGCGAGGTGGCCAAGCGCACGGCGGAGCTGGAGCGGGCAGTGGCCGAGTTGAAAGCAGCGCAGTCGCAACTGGTCATGAACGAGAAATTGGCCGCCATCGGGCAGTTGACCGCCGGGGTCGCGCATGAGGTGAATAATCCGGTGGCGGTCATCCAGGGCAACCTCGATGTCCTGCGCGACATCCTCGGGCCAGCCGCCGAGCCGGTGGCGCCGGAGATCAAATTGATCCACGAGCAGGTGCATCGCATCCGCCTGATCGTCGCCAAGCTCCTGCAGTTTGCCCGGCCGCAGGACTATGTCGGCTATCTGGAGCCGGTGACCCCGGCGCAACTCATCCAGGACAGCCTGTTGCTGGTCGGGCATCTGCTCAAGAAGGGCAATGTGGCGATCGAGCAGCACCTCGATTCGGCGCGCCAGATCTTGTGCAACCGCAATGAATTGCAACAGGTCCTGATCAACCTGATGGTCAATGCCATTCAGGCCATGCCGGAAGGCGGGGTGCTGACGCTGGCCGTCGAGGATTGGGACGAGGCGGACATGCCGCTCGGCCTCCGCATCATCGTTGGCGATACCGGTCCGGGTTTGAGCGCGCAGGAGCAAGCCAGCCTGTTCAAGCCTTTCTACACGGCGAAGAAGCCGGGGGGGACGGGGCTTGGGTTGTGGGTCAGTCTCTCGCTGGTTGAGCGCTATGGGGGGCGGATCAGCGTAGAGAGTGTCCCGGGCTGCGGTTCGCGCTTTACGGTCTGGCTGCGGGCCGAACCCCTGGCGCCGGAACTCTCGGCGGGCTGATCGGCACGCGTTCAGCCCCCGGTGATGCAGCGGCGACGGGCCGCTTCCTTGCGTACGTCAGAGAAAACGTTCCAGCAGCACGTTCAGGAAACGCCGCCCCTTTTCCGTCGGAGCAATGCGCTCCGGCGACAGGCTGAGCAGGTCGTCGTCGGCGGCGGCGCGCAGTTGCGGCAGGATGCGGGCCAGCGGCAGCGAGGTCCGGGATTCGAAGGTGCTCGGCGTGAAGCCCTCGGCCAGGCGCAGCGCATTCATCATGAATTCGAAGGGCAGGGCATCGGCGCCGACTTCCTGATGCTCCTGCACTGGTGACCCTGACTGTACTTGCTTCAGATAGGCCGTCGGATGCTTCCAGCGCATCTGGCGCAGCACGCGGTCGTGCAGGGTCAGCTTGCTGTGCGCGCCGGCCCCGATGCCGAGATAGTCGCCAAAGTGCCAGTAATTCAGGTTGTGCAGACACTGGCGGCCTGGCTGGGCGAAGGCGGAGGTTTCGTAGTTGGCGTAACCGGCCTCGGCCAGGCGGGTTTCGATGGCTTCCTGCATGTCGGCGCAGAGGTCACCTTCCGGCAGGTCCGGCGGAAAGGCGGCAAAGCGCGTGTTGGGTTCCAGCGTCAGCTGATAGCAGGAGAGATGCGGCGGGGTGAAGCTGAGCGCGGTCTCGATGTCGTTCAGCGCCTCGGCCAGGGTCTGGTTGGGCAGGCCGTACATCAGGTCGAGGTTGAAGCGTTCGAAGTGCTCGCCAGCGAGCTGGGCGGCGCGGCGTGCTTCGGCGCTGCCGTGAATGCGTCCGAGGGCTTGCAGGTGCGCGTCGTTGAAACTCTGGATGCCGAGCGACAGGCGGTTGATCCCGGCGGCGCGGAAGCCGGCGAATTTGTCCGCTTCGACCGTGCCCGGATTGGCCTCGAGCGTGATTTCCGCTTCCGGCGAGAGCATGGCCAGCGCGCGGAAGGCAGCAATCAGTTCGTCGAGCGCGGCCGGTGAGAGCAGGCTGGGCGTGCCGCCACCGAAAAAGACGCTGACCACCGGGCGGCCCCAGATCAGGGGCAGGGCGGATTGCAGGTCGGCGATCAGCGCATCGACGTACTGTCGTTCGGGAATCTGGCCGTCTGCCTCGTGCGAGTTGAAATCGCAATACGGACATTTCTGCACGCACCACGGCACATGCACATAGAGCGAGAGCGGCGGCGACTTGCGGAATTCAAGCACGGTCGGGCCGTCGGCGACGGTCGACGCGGCGGGGGCGGCAAAAATGGGGATGGTCTTCTGCATGGCCGGATCGGCTTAGAGCATCGGCAGGCGGGCGATCAGCTGCTGCATGGCCTGGCCGCGATGGGACAGACGGTTCTTGGTCTCGGGGTCGAGTTCGGCTGCGGTCAGGCCGGTGCTCGGGACGAAGAACAGTGGATCGTAGCCAAAGCCTTCGGCGCCGCGCGGGGTGCTCAGGATTTCGCCGTGCCATTCGCCTTCGGCAATGATCGGCTGCGGATCGTCGGCGCTGCGGCACAGCACGAGCAGGCTGACGAAGTGGGCGCGGCGGTCGGTCTGGCCGGTCAGGTCGGCGAGCAGCTTTTCGTTGTTGCGGGCATCCGATTTCGGCTCGCCGGCATAGCGCGCGGAGAGTACGCCGGGGGCGCCGCCCAGGGCGCGCACGCAGAGGCCTGAGTCATCGGCCAGCGCCGGCAGGCCGCTGTGCGCGGCGGCATGGCGGGCCTTGGTCAGGGCGTTTTCGATGAAGGTGCCGTAGGGTTCCTCGGCTTCCGGAATGCCGAGCTGGCCTTGCGGGATGACCTCGAAGCCAAGCGGGGCGAGCAGGGCGTTGAGTTCCTTGATCTTCTTGGCGTTGTTGGAGGCGAGGACGAGTTTTTGCATGGCACGGACCTTCTGAAAAAACAGGCCTGCCGACGGTCGACCGTCGGCAGGCGGGTAAAACGATCAGACAGCAATCGGGTGGGCCGTGTTCCAGTGCGGCCCGATGGGTCGCCGGGGTTCAGTCGGCGAGGGCGCGGGTCTGGGCGGCGACCAGGTTGCGGATGCCGGCCTGGGCCAGATCGACCAGCACATTCATCTGTTCGCGGGTGAAGGGCTCGCCTTCGGCCGTCCCCTGGATTTCGACGATGCCGCCCTGGCCGGTCATGACGACATTCATGTCGGTATCGCAGCCGGAGTCTTCCGGGTAGTCGAGGTCGAGCACCGGCGTGCCGCCGACGATGCCGACGGAAACGGCGGCCACATGGTCGCGGATCGGGTTGGCGGGCAGCTTGCCGGCCTGGACGAGCTTCTCGCAGGCGTCATGGAGGGCAATCCAGGCGCCGGTGATGGCGGCGCAACGGGTGCCGCCATCGGCTTGCAGGACATCGCAGTCGAGGGTGATCTGGCGTTCGCCCAGGGCTTTCAGGTCGACCACGGCGCGCAGGGCGCGGCCGATCAGACGCTGGATTTCCTGGGTGCGGCCCGTCTGCTTGCCCTTGGCCGCTTCACGCGCCGAGCGGGTGTGCGTGGCGCGTGGCAGCATGCCGTACTCGGCGGTGACCCAGCCCTGGCCCTTGCCGCGCAGGAAGGGCGGCACGTTTTCTTCGACGGAGGCCGTGCACAGCACGCGGGTGTCGCCCATCTCGATGAGCACGGCGCCTTCGGCATGGCGGGTGAAGTTGCGGGTGATACGGACAGCACGCAGCTGGTCCGCCTGGCGTTGGCTCGGGCGCATGGGATTCCTTTAGGTATTCGGCGTGTATTTGTCGATGGCGGCGCGGATTTCCTCGATCGCACGTTCGATCTCGTCATCCGACAGGTCGCTCTTGTAGTCCGGGTTACGGCCGAACTCGTCGAGCCGGGTCGTGACGTCTTCCTGGCTCATGGTGTGGGTGGAGATGCTGCTGCCTTCGTCGACATAGCTCTGTTCCCAGCGCACCGTGACGACGGAGAGGTTGTCGCCGCGCGGTCCGGCAAAGCGCTCGGCCCGGTTCATCAGGGCGGGCGCTGCCTGCATCAGATTGGTGCTGGTCAGCGTGGCAACCAGAATGTCGGGTGGAAGGACGCCCCAGATGCCATCGGTGCACAAAAGCAGGATGTCCCCGTCGAGCAACGGCGTCTTGCGGGAAAATTCGATTTCCGGCGAGCGCGGGCTACCCAGGCAGTTGTAAATCAGGTTACGTTCCGGGTGGGTTTTCGCCTGATCTTCGGTGATCAGGCCTTCATCCACCAACTGGCGAATGCGTGAATGGTCGCGCGTCTGGGCGATGATGCGCTCATCCCGGATCAAGTACAGGCGGGAGTCGCCGGTATGGGCCCAGTAAGCGATGTCGTCCTGGATGACGCAGGCGACGCAGGTGGTGCGCGGGACATCGTTGAGTCGATGCTGGCTGGCATAGTCGAGGATTGCGCAGTGCGCATTCATGATCCCCTTCTGCAAAAACAGGAAGGGATCAGTCAGCCGGGGGCGGGCATCGCGCTGGAAAGCGTCGGACAAGGTCTGAACGGCGATCTGGGCCGCCACTTCACCATAGTGATGGCCGCCCATGCCGTCGGCAATCACCATCAGCAGCGCATCGCGCGAATAACTGTAGGCAATGCGGTCTTCGTTGTTGGCGCGGCCGCCGCGGCGGCTCTCCTGATAAATCGTGAATCTCATAGGATGGGCTTCCAGAGCTTGTCGACGACGCGGTTGACCCAGCCCTTCTGGGGCGGCGCACTGGGCGGCTCGGCGGTTTCAACGAGCGCCTTTTGCAGGGCGAAGACGCTCTGGGGGCGATACAGATGGTTCAGGTTCAGGCACCAGTCGATGATCTCAAGCAGGCGGTCGGAGTACTGACCTTCCCAGCGCATCATGGCCGGTTGCAGGGTATCCCGCTTCATCCGTTCGTCGGCAGCGGGGGGGGCGCCCCCCGCCAGACAGGCGTACATCGAGGCACCGATGCTGTACACGTCGCTCCAGGGGCCGAGATCCTTGCGCGAGCCATAATGCTCGGGCGAGGCATAGCCCGGCGTATACATCGGCTTCAGGATGGGCTGCTCGCTGGCCAGGGTCTGGCGAGCGGCGCCGAAGTCGATGAGCACGGGGGTGTTGTCGCTACGCAGATAGATGTTGGCCGGTTTCAGATCAAGGTGCAGCAACTTGTGCGCATGCACTTCGCGCAAGCCGTTCAGCAGGCGGGTGAACACACCGCGGATGAAGCGCTCGCTGATGTTGCCCCGATGTTTGTGAATGAATTCCTGCAGCGTGCGGCCATGTTCGTACTCCATGACCATATACACGGTTTCATTGGCGCGAAAGAAATTCAACACGCGGATTACGTTCGGGTGCGACAGGCGGGCCAGCGAGCGGCCTTCCTCGAAAAAACACTTCATGCCGTAACGGAAGGCGGCCTGGTTTTCCGGCGCCACCTGCGGCATGACCGTGCCGTCACTGCGCAGGGCCAGGCTGTTGGGCAGGTATTCCTTGATCGCGACTTGCTTGCCGTCCGGCCCCGTCGCCAGATAGACGATCGAAAACCCGCCGAGCGAGAGCTGGCGTTCGATGACGTATTCTTCGAGCGGATGGCCGTCTGGGAGCGGCTGATTGGCTTGTTGCGCCATCTATCTCGCGGGTATGATCGGAATTCAGGCATTTTCGGGCGTGTTGTCCGGCCTGTAAAGCTGGAGAATTTTCCCGATGATTTGCAGTATGACCGGTTATGCAGTCAAAACGCGCGATTTGTCGCGCGGGACGCTGCAACTTGAGCTTAAAAGCGTTAATTCACGCTATCTCGATTTTCATTTCCGCATCGCCGAAGACCTGCGCGCGCTGGAAATGCCCCTGCGCGAATTGCTCGCCAGTCGTCTGACGCGCGGCAAGGTCGAATGCCGTTTGTCCTTCAATGCCACCGCCTTGCGCGGCGAGCAGCTGGAACTCAACGACGTTCTGTTCGGCAGCCTGAAGGCGCTCGATGCCCGCGTTCGTGCCGAGTTGCCCGATGCCTCGCCGCTGTCGGTCGGCGAAGTCCTGCGTTGGCCCGGCATGTTTGGCGACCAGAGCATCGACTACGCCGCCCTGAATCCGGAAGTCCTCGCCCTGGCGCGTGAAGCGCTGGATGACTTCACCGCGACGCGGGGCCGTGAAGGTGAAAAACTGGCCGCCATGATCGTCGACCGCGTGAATGCCATGCGCGACATCGTGCGCCGCGTTGCGCCGCGCATTCCCGAAGCGCAGGCCCTGTTTACCGACAAGCTGCGCCAGCGTCTGACCGAGGCCCTGGGCAATGCCAACGACGACCGCATCCTGCAGGAAGTGGCGGTTTTCGCAACGCGGATCGACGTGGCGGAAGAGCTGTCCCGGCTGACCACCCACCTCGACGAAGTCGAGCGCATCCTGAAACAGGGCGGCGCCTGCGGTAAGCGTCTCGATTTCCTGATGCAGGAACTCAATCGCGAGGCCAATACCCTCGGCTCCAAGTCGGCGGTGACGGAAGTGTCGCAAGCCTCGATGGATCTCAAACTGCTCATCGAACAGATGCGCGAGCAGATTCAGAATCTGGAATAAGGTCAGGAAGACGCATCAATATGTCCGGTCATCTTTACGTCGTGGCAGCCCCTTCGGGTGCCGGTAAAACCACGCTGGTTCGCCTGTTGCTGGAGCGTCAGGCCGATATCCAGCTTTCCATTTCCAATACCACCCGCAGCCCACGTCCGGGCGAGCAGAACGGGCGGGAATACCATTTCACGACGGTCGACGATTTTCGCGGCATGATTTCCCGCGGCGAGTTCCTGGAATGGGCCGAAGTGCATGGCAATTTCTACGGCACGTCGAAAAAGTGGATTGCCGATCGTCTTGCCGAAGGGCGCGATGTGCTGCTCGAAATCGACTGGCAGGGTGCGCAGCAGGTCCGTAAATTGTTCCCGGAGGCCATCGGCATCTTCATTCTGCCGCCCTCGATGGCAGAGCTGGAGCGCCGTCTGACCGGGCGCGGCACCGATGCCGCCGAGGTCATCGCGCGGCGTCTTGCCGCAGCGCAGGCCGAGATGCGCCATGTCGGGGAATTCGACTATGTTATTATTAACAACCAGTTGGAAGAGGCGCTGGCCGATCTGCTCGCCGTTGTGCGTGCATCCCGTCTCCGCCAGGCCGCGCAAGCGGCGCGGCATGCCGAACTCTTCACCCGTTTGATCTGAATTTTCCGAGGTTTTACCCATGGCCCGCGTTACCATCGACGATTGTCTGAAACGAATTCCGAACCGCTTCCAGGCGACCCTGGCTGCTGCCCACCGCGCTCGCCAGATCGCTAACGGCGCCACCCCGCTGGTTGAATGCGGCAAGGACAAGCCGACTGTCGTCGCCCTGCGCGAAATGGCTGCCGGCAAAGTCGGTCTGGAAGTGCTGAATCGCGGCCAGGCCTGATTCTTCGGGCGGTGAATGCAGATGACCCCTGGCTCGTCTCCTTTCCCGCCCCCTCAGGAGGACCCGGCCTACCGGGTCTTTCTTGATAGCCTCGATTACCTGACGCCCGAGCAGGTTGCGCTGATCGAGGAAGCCTACGCCTTTGCGGCGCAGGCGCATGCGCACCAAAAGCGCATGTCGGGCGAACCCTACATTACCCACCCGCTGGCCGTGGCTGGTGCCGTCGTCGAATGGCGCATGGATGCCGATGCCGTGATGGCGGCGCTGCTGCATGACGTGCTGGAAGACACCGGGACGAGCAAGCAGGAGCTCGCCGAGCGCTTCGGCAAGGGCGTTGCGGAGCTGGTGGATGGCTTGTCCAAGCTGGACAAGATGGAATTTGCCTCCTATCAGGAGGCGCAGGCGGAAAATTTCCGCAAGATGCTGATGGCCATGGCACGCGACCTGCGCGTGGTGCTCATCAAGCTGGCCGACCGTCAGCACAATCTCCAGACCATGTCCGCCATGCGCTTGGACAAGCGGCGGCGCATTGCCAACGAAACACTGGAAATCTACGCCCCGATCGCCCTGCGCCTTGGGCTGAACAAGCTGTACCGCGAGATGCAGGATCTCTGCTTCCGCCTGATTCACCCGCATCGCGCCGAAGTGCTGGCGCGCGCCATGCGGGCGGCGCGCGGCAACCGCAAGGAACTGCTGACCCGGATTCTCGACGCCATTCGTGGCAAGCTGGCCCAGGCCGGCCTGCGAGCCGATGTCTTCGGGCGCGAGAAGAGCCTCTATTCGATCTTCTGCAAGATGAAGGACAAGCAGCTCTCCTTCTCACAGGTGCTCGATATCTACGGCTTCCGCGTCGTCGTCGACAATGTGCCGACCTGCTATCTGGCGCTGGGGGCCTTGCACAGCCTGTTCAAGCCGGTGCCGGGCAAGTTCAAGGACTACATCGCGATTCCCAAGGCGAATGGCTACCAGTCCTTGCATACCACGCTGATCGGCCCGTATGGCACGCCGGTTGAAGTGCAGATCCGCACCCAGGAAATGCACCATGTGGCCCAGGAAGGCGTGGCTGCGCACTGGCTGTACAAGGAGGCCGAGGAGTCCGGGGCCGACCTGCAGATCAAGACCCACAAATGGCTGCAGTCGCTGCTCGAAATGCAGAGCGGCGACTCCGCCGAGTTCTTCGAGAACGTCAAGATCGACCTCTTCCCCGACGAGGTCTATGTCTTCACGCCGAAGGGCAAGATCATGGCGCTGCCGCAAGGGGCGACCGTGGTCGACTTTGCCTATGCGGTGCATACCGATGTCGGTCATCACTGTTCGGCGGCCCGTATCAACCACGACCTTGCACCCTTGCGTACCGAACTGCGCAATGGCGACATGATCGAGATCATCACTTCGGGCAAGGCTACACCCAACCCGGTCTGGCTGACCTATGTGAAGACCGGGCGGGCGCGCAGCAAGATTCGTCATTTCCTGCGGACAATGCAGAATGAAGAATCGGCGCGTCTAGGTGAGCGCTTACTACGCCAGGAGCTCTTGTCCCTTGGCGTAGTGCCGATTTCGATCCCGGGCGAAGCCTGGGATTCCCTGGTCAAGTCGGGGGGGCAGAAGTCGATGGAAGATGTCTATACCGACATCGGCCTCGGCAAGCGTCTGCCGTCCGTCGTGGCGCGTCGCCTGCTGGCGCGGGAAGACATGGCGGGTGACAAGCCGGGCAACATGACCCTGGCGATTCACGGCACCGAAGGCATGGCCATCCAGTTGGCCCCGTGTTGCCAGCCGATTCCGGGCGATCCGATCATCGGTTCGATCCGCAAGGGCAGTGGGCTGGTCATCCACACCCACGATTGTCCGACCATCCGCAAGTCGCGTTCGACCGAACCGCAAAAATGGATCGATGTCGAATGGGAGCCGGAAGAAGGCAAGCTTTTCGATATCCGCATCCGGGTCGAGGTCAAGAACACGCGTGGCGTGCTTGCCCAGGTGGCGGCGGCGATTGCCGAGGCCGGCTCGAACATCGAGCATGTGGCCATGGATTCCGACCCTGAACGCCTGTTTACCATCCTCCACTTCACCATCCAGGTGGCGCACCGGACGCATCTGGCTGCGGTCATGCGCGGCATGCGTCATATCCCGGAAGTCGCCCGGATTGTCCGCGAAAGGGGAGGCGAGGCTTGAATATCCTCGTCCTGGGGGCCGGCGTCGTCGGCACCACGACCGCATGGTATTTGAAGCAAGCCGGTCATACGGTCACGGTCATCGATCGTCAGCCGATTGCCGGCAATGAAACCAGTTTCGCCAATGGCGGCCAGATTTCCGTCTCGCATGCCGAGCCCTGGGCCAATCCGCATGTTTTTGCCCACCTGATGCGTTGGCTGGGGCGCGAGGATGCGCCGCTGCTCTGGCGCTGGCGGGCCGATCTGGCGCAGTGGCTGTGGGGGCTGCGTTTCCTGCCGGAGTGCTTGCCCGGGCGGACGCGGCGCAATGTCGAAGCCATCGTCAATCTGGCGCTCTACAGCCGGGGCTGCCTGCAAGCCCTGCGGGCCGAGACGGGGCTGCACTACGATCACCTCGAACGCGGCATCCTGCATCTGTACACCGATCCGGCCGAATACGCTCAGGCGGCAGCGGCTGCCAGCCTGATGCGCAGCTTCGGGCTGGATCGGGAGCCGGTCGACGTCGATCGCTGCCTGGAAATCGAGCCGACCTTGCGGGATGCCCGTGCTTATCTGGTGGGCGGCGATTACACCCCGTCGGACGAATCCGGCGATGCGCATCGCTTCACCCGCGCCCTGGCCGAGCGGGCGCAGGCGGCGGGCGTCGATTTTCGCTTCGGTTTGACGGTTGACCGTATCGCCCCGGCCGGGCGGCGCATTGCCGGTGTGGTCGTGCGGGGCGCTGAGAGTGAGGAACTGCTCACCGCCGATGCCTACGTGGTCGCGCTGGGCGCCTATTCGCCCGTGCTCCTGAACCCGCTGGGGGTGCGCGTGCCGGTTTATCCTGCGAAGGGCTATTCGGCCACGCTGACCCTGGCCGAGGGCACGCTGGCCCCCCAGGTCAGTCTCACCGATGACGGTCGCAAGATTGTCTTTTCCCGTCTGGGGAACCGCTTGCGGGTGGCGGGAACGGCTGAGTTCAACGGGTACAACCTCGAACTCAATCCGGTGCGCTGCGAGGCCCTGATGGCGCGCACGCGCGAACTCTTTCCGCATCTTGAGTACGTTGGCGAGCCGGCCTTCTGGTGCGGCTTGCGTCCGGCCACGCCCTCCAATGTGCCGTGCATCGGCGCCAGTCGTTACGACAACCTGTGGCTCAACACGGGCCATGGCACCCTGGGCTGGACGATGGCCTGTGGTTCCGGTGCGGCCCTGGCCGATCTGATCAGCGGGCGTCGCCCGGCGCCGACTTTCCCCTTCATGGCATGTTGATCGACACGCATTGCCACCTCGACGCGGCCGAATTCGATGGCGACCGCGACGCGGTGCAAGCGGCAGCGTGGGCAGCTGGCGTACGGCAGATCATCATCCCGGCGGTGACGGTCAACGGCTTTTCAAAGACCAAAATGGTGGCGGCGCGCTATCCCGGCTGTGTGGCCGCCTACGGCATTCATCCGCTCTACGTCATGCAGGCCGGCGAGGATGACATGGCAATCCTGGCGCATTGGCTTGAGCAGGCGCGCCCCATCGCCGTGGGCGAAATCGGCTTGGACTACTTTGTCCCCGGACTGGATCCGGTGCGCCAGCAAGCCTGTTTCGAGGCCCAATTGACCCTGGCCCGTGGCGCGGACCTGCCGGTCTTGCTGCATGTGCGGCGGGCGGTGGATGCCGTGCTCGCGGGCGTGCGCCGCCATCGTGTTCGCGGCGGCATTGCCCACGCTTTCAACGGCAGTGCGCAGCAGGCCGAGGCGTTCATCAAGCTGGGCTTCAAATTGGGCTTTGGCGGCGCCATGACCTTTAGCGGCTCGACCCGGATTCGCCGTCTGGCCGCCGAACTGCCGCTGGAGAGCATCGTCCTGGAAACCGATGCCCCGGATATTCCGCCGGCCTGGCTGCATGGCGGGCGGAATACGCCGGACCAACTGCCGGCGATGGCGCGTGTGCTGGCCGAATTGCGCGGGATCAGCGTCGAGCAGGTGATGGCGCAGACCACGGCGAATGCCCGTGCGGTGCTGCCCGGGCTGGCGCAGGACGGGCTGCAGGATTAGCGTTTGATCTGGCTTAAGTATTCGAAAAGTCTGATGGACTACACTGCAGACTTGACGGATTTGAAGTCAGCCGGAACATGAAAACGACGAATAGCCCTCCTGCCGCGAGTGGCGCTGCCCGTCGGCAGTTTTTCCTCGATGTGGCCAAAATGGCCTGCGGGGTCGGTATGCTGGGCCTCGGGCTCGGCCTCTATGCCAAGCAATCCAAAGCCCTGCCCGCCCTGGCGCTGAGACCGCCCGGCGCACTCCCGGAAAACGATTTTCTCGGGGCCTGCATCCGCTGCGGCCTGTGTGTACGCGATTGTCCCTACAACACCCTGGTGCTCGCCAAGCCGGAAGACCCGGTGGCCACCGGCACACCGTTCTTCACGGCACGCAACATCCCCTGCGAGATGTGCGAGGACATTCCGTGCATCAAGGCCTGCCCGACCACGGCGCTCGATCATGCGCTGACCGACATCAACAAGGCGAAGATGGGTGTGGCAGTGCTGATCGACCACGAAACCTGCCTGAATTTCCTCGGCCTGCGCTGCGATGTCTGCTATCGGGTTTGTCCGGTGATCGATGAAGCGATCACCCTGGAAAAGCTCCCCAACGAGCGCACCGGGCGCCACGCGATGTTCCTGCCGACGGTGCATTCCGACCACTGTACGGGCTGCGGCAAGTGCGAAAAATCCTGCGTGCTGGAAGAAGCGGCCATCCGCGTCTTGCCGCCCAAGCTGGCCAAGGGCGAGCTCGGCAAGCATTACCGCGTGGGCTGGGAGGAGCAGAAGAAAGCGGGGCACTCCCTGATCGATGAATCCAAGATGCTCGATCTGCCGGATCGCCTGCCGGATGGCGCGGTGCTGCCCGGGCACTATGATCCGGCGAGCGGGCACACCGCGCCGGCGCGCGGCATGCCCGGCAGTGCCGCCGGGGTCATTCCGAGCACGCCGCCGGGGCTGGGAGACAAGCCATGAGCCGCCTCAACAAGCCAATCGGGGCGGATGCCGTTGCTGAAAAAGGCTGGCTGGCCGCGCACAAGTGGCTGATCCTGCGTCGCCTGAGCCAGTTCGGCATCCTGGGGCTGTTTTTGCTCGGACCGCTGGCCGGCATCTGGCTCGTCAAGGGCAACCTGAATTACAGCTACACCCTCGATACCTTGCCGCTGGCCGACCCGTATGTCGTGCTGCAGGCCCTGGTGACCGGTCATCTGCCGGAAACCCTGGGGCTGGTCGGGGCGCTGATCGTGCTGGCCTTCTACTTCCTGGTTGGCGGGCGGGTGTTCTGTAGCTGGGTGTGTCCGGTCAATGTCGTGACCGATGCGGCGGGCTGGTTGCGCGATCGTCTGGGCGTCAAGGGCAGCGTGCATCTGGCGCGCGAAACCCGCTACTGGATTCTGGGGATGACCCTGGTCGGTTCGGCTTTGAGCGGCGTGGTGCTGTGGGAGCTGATCAATCCGGTGTCGATGCTGCATCGCGGCCTGATTTTTGGCATGGGCGCAGCGTGGACCGTCGCCCTCGTCATCTTCTGCTTCGATCTCTTCGTGATGAGCCGTGGCTGGTGCGGGCGGCTGTGCCCGGTGGGCGCTTTCTACAGCCTGCTTGGGCGCTGGAGTCCGCTGCGGGTCTCGGCCGCCAAGCGCACTGCTTGCAACGATTGCATGGACTGCTTCGAGGTTTGCCCGGAGCCGCAGGTCATCCGCCCGGCCCTGAAAGGCGCAGCGAAGGCCGTGGCGCCGGTCATTCTGGCATCGGCCTGTACCAACTGCGGGCGCTGTATCGATATCTGCGCCAAGGATGTCTTCAATTACAGCCTGCGTTCGAATACGCAGGAACGTGTCTGACGGTCGACGGCACGGGAAGTGCCAAATCCAGCTCAAAAAGAAGGGGCGCCTGGGCGTCCCTTTTTGTTGCCTGATGCGGCGTTGACCGTCGGGCTCGTGTCTGCCGCTACTCAGGCTGCGAGCAGGCCGCGCATTTTTTGCAGGGCCTTGGCTTCGATCTGACGGATGCGTTCGGCTGACACGTCGAATTCAGCCGCCAGTTCATGCAGCGTGGCGGCATCGCCTTCGGCCAGCCAGCGTGCCTCGACAATACGGCGGCTGCGCGGGTCCAGGGCTTCCAGAGCGGCGTGCAGGCCTTCGCTCTGCAGGTGGGCCGCCGCCTTGTTCTCCAGTACGCGCACCGGCTCGTAGCGGGAGTCGGCCAGGTAATCGATGGGGGCGAAACTGTCCTCGCCGTCATCCGGGTTGCCATCCAGCGCCAGGTCGCGGCCGGTCAGGCGGGTTTCCATCTCGACGACTTCTTCCGCCTTCACGCCCAGGCGCGCGGCGACTTCCGCTGCCTGTGTGCCAGAAAGGGTGTCGATGCCTTCGTAGTCATTCTTCAGGCTGCGCAGGTTGAAGAACAGCTTACGCTGAGCCTTGGTCGTGGCCACTTTGACCAGACGCCAGTTCTTCAGGATGTATTCGTGAATTTCCGCCTTGATCCAGTGCATCGCAAAGGAGACTAGGCGGACGCCGCGCGACGGATCAAAACGTTTGACGGCCTTCATCAGGCCAATGTTGCCTTCCTGGATCAGGTCGGCATGGGGGAGGCCGTAGCCGAGATAGCCACGGGCAATCGAAATGACAAGACGCAGATGCGACAGCACCAGCTGACGCGCTGCTTCCACATCGCCATCGTCGCGGAAGCGCTCTGCCAGCCGGGTCTCCTCTGCCTCTGTGAGCAACGGGTAGCGGTTCGCCGCCTGAATGTAGGCGTCGATGTTACCAACTGCGGACGGGACGGGAAGCGCCAAGGCGTGGGTCATTGCGTTGAACTCTCCAGTAACGGTTACAACTTGATTCTAGCACTCACCCAGGGGGAGTGCTAATAAGCAGCGAGGCTTTTCTGTGACTGAATGTGTCGACAGTGCATATAAAAAACCCCGGTATTAACCGGGGTTTTCTGGGATGGTAGGGCCGGTGGGGTTCGAACCCACGACCAAAGGATTATGAGTCCTCTGCTCTGACCGACTGAGCTACAGCCCCGCCAATGAACGCTTAGCTGTTGCCCTGGTCGAGGAAGCTGCGCAGCTTGTCGGAGCGGCTCGGATGACGCAGCTTGCGCAGGGCCTTGGCTTCGATCTGGCGGATACGCTCGCGGGTCACATCGAACTGCTTGCCGACTTCCTCAAGGGTGTGGTCGGTGTTCATTTCGATGCCGAAGCGCATGCGCAGGACCTTGGCTTCCCTCGTCGTCAGCGTGTCCAGGATTTCCTTGGTCACGCCGCGCAGGCTGGAGTACATCGCAGCATCGGCCGGGGCCAGGGTTGCGGTGTCCTCGATGAAGTCGCCCAGATGGGAGTCGTCGTCGTCGCCGATCGGGGTTTCCATGGAGATGGGCTCCTTGGAAATCTTCATGATCTTGCGGATCTTTTCCTCGGGCATGTCCATCTTCTTGGCCAGCGTTGCCGGATCCGGCTCGGCGCCGGTTTCCTGCAGGATCTGGCGGGAGATGCGGTTCATCTTGTTGATCGTTTCGATCATGTGAACCGGAATCCGGATCGTACGGGCCTGGTCCGCGATGGAGCGGGTGATGGCCTGACGGATCCACCAGGTGGCGTAGGTCGAGAACTTGTAGCCGCGACGGTATTCGAACTTGTCCACCGCCTTCATCAGGCCGATGTTGCCTTCCTGGATGAGATCGAGGAACTGCAGGCCACGGTTGGTGTACTTCTTGGCGATGGAGATCACCAGACGCAGGTTGGCCTCGGTCATCTCGCGCTTGGCGCGGCGGGCCTTGGCTTCGCCGGTGGACATCTGCTTGTTGATGTCCTTCAGCTCCTTGAGCGGAATACCGGTTCTGTCCTGCAGCGCGAGCAGCTTCTTCTGCTCTTCCTTGATGGCCGGCGCATTGCGGGTCAGGATGGCGACGTAGGTCTTCGGGGCGGCGGCGATTTCGCCGTCCACCCAGTCGAGGTTGGTTTCGTTGCCCGGGAAGACGCTGATGAAGTGCGGACGGGGCATCTTCACGCGGTCGACGCAGATTTGCTGGATCTTGCGCTCGCAGCCGCGAATCTGATCGACCATGCCGCGCACGCTGTCGCACAGACGCTCGATGGCGCGCGACGTGAAGCGGATGTTGGTCAGTTCGTCGGAAATCTGGCCTTGCAGCTTGAGGTAGGTCTTGTCCTGCGAGCCCTTGCTGGCCAGTGCCTTCAGCATCTTGGCATGGAGGGCCTTGATCGTGTTGAAGCGCTCCAGGGCATCGGCCTTGAGCTGGATCAGCGAGGCTGCAGCGGCACCGCCTGCGGCGCCGTCATCTTCGCCGTCTTCGTCTTCGTCCTCGTCCTCTTCGTCCTCTTCTTCAGGCATCTCCTGAGCCGGGGCTTCTTCAACCGCGTTCGGGTCGATCAGGCCGTCGACCAGTTCGTCGATCTTCATTTCCTCGGTTTCGACCTTGGCGGCCATGTCGAGGATTTCGGCGATCGTGGTCGGGCAGGCGGAGATGGCCTGCACCATGTGCTTCAGGCCTTCTTCGATGCGCTTGGCGATTTCGATTTCGCCTTCGCGGGTCAACAGCTCGACGGAGCCCATTTCGCGCATGTACATGCGGACGGGGTCGGTGGTGCGGCCGAATTCGGAGTCGACGGAGGAGAGGGCCTGTTCTGCCTGCTCTTCGACTTCTTCGTCGTCGGTGGCGGCAGCAGCCGTGTCGGACATGAGGAGGTCTTCGGCGGCCGGGGCCTCGTCGAACACCTGGATGCTCATGTCGCTGAAGGTCGAGATGATGGCCTCGATGGATTCGGCGTCGACGACGTCGTCCGGGAGGTGGTCGTTGATCTCGGCGTAAGTCAGGTAACCGCGTTCCTTGCCCAGCTTGATGAGGGCTTTGAGGCGCGTCTTGCGCGTCTCGGCGTCGAGCGGTTCGGGCGTATCGGCGATGGCGCCTTCAAGCAGCGCCTTTTCGGCCGCCTTTTCCTTGGCTTTGCTGGTGCGAGCCTTGGGGGCTTCCTTAGCGGTGTCTTTTGCCTTGGCCATGAACACTGTCCCTTGATTTTCGGAAAACTTCAAATTCTACCATAGGTTAGCGCTGTTCCGGTCCGCGATTGCGGGCGGTCAGCAGCTGGATGTACAGCTGTTTTTCTTCGGCCGAGAGGCCGGCCACGCCAAATTGCTGCGCCTTGGTCTGGAGGGCCTCGAATTGCCGCTTGGTGTCGCCTTCCTGCAGCTTGTTCAGCGTGTCGCGGAATTCGGTCTCGGCTTCGCTTTCGTCAAACGGCAGCGCGAGAAGTTCCGACGCGCTGGTTTCGATCATCTGCTCTTCCGGCAGGCCGCGCAGCTGCTCGCGCAGGATCGCGTAGCTCGCGTTGCCCGGCTGGGCCGAGACCAGTGCGTGCAGGCGGGTCAGTGCCGGGCGCTCCGGCGTGTCGGGCAGGAGCGCGAGCGGCAGTTCGGCGGCCAGGGCGGGCTTGTGCAGGACAATGCGCAGCAGATTGCGTGTCAGTGACGGCGCGGTGCGCTTGGCCTTGGGCGGTGGAGGCGGCGTGTAGGATTTCAGCTCGCACAGGCGTTCGACCTCGCGCTGGTCGAAGCCGCTCGCCTCGGCCAGGCGCTTGACGAGCTGCAGGCGCAGCAGCGGCGTGGGCAGCTTGTGCAGCAGGGGCTTGGCTTCGTAAATCAGCTTGGCCTTGCCTTCGGCGCTGGTCAGGTCGCAGCGGTTGGCCAGCTCGCGCAGCAGGACGTCGGAGAGCGGCGTCGCCTGGGTGATTTCGCGATCGAAGGCGGCTTTGCCGTGGGCCCGGATGAAACTGTCCGGATCGTGTTCGGCAGGCAGGAAAACGAAGCCGATCTGCTTGTTGTCGGCGAGGGCTTCCAGCGCATTTTCGAGGGCGCGCCAGGCAGCCTTGCGTCCGGCGTTGTCACCATCGAAACAGAACACGATGCGGTCCACCTGGCGTAGCAGCTTTTGCACGTGCGTCGGGGTGGTGGCTGTGCCGAGCGTGGCCAGGGCGTTGCCGACGCCGTTCTGGGCCAGGGCGATGACGTCCATGTAGCCTTCGGTGACGATGGCGGTATTGGTTTCGCGCAGTGCCTGGCGGGCTTGCGGCAGCCCGAACAGCTCGCGCCCCTTTTCGAAGAGCGGCGTTTCCGGTGAGTTCAGGTATTTCGGTTCGCCCTGATCGATGACCCGGCCGCCGAAGGCGATGATCTCGCCCTTCTGGTTGATGATGGGGATCATCAGGCGGTCGCGGAAGCGGTCGTAGCGTCGCCCAGCCTCATTCTCGATGACCAGGCCGGCCGCCTTCAGGGCGTCGGCGTTGTAATCCGGGAAAACTGCTTGCAGGTTCTGCCAGCCATCCGGCGCGTAGCCCATGCCGTAGCGGGCGGCGATCTCGCCGGTCAGGCCGCGCTTCTTGCAGTATTCGATGGCTTTGGGCGAGCGCTTGAGCTGCTCTTTGTAGTACTGTGCCGCCCGCGCCATGATCTCGACGAGCGCGCGCAACTGGCCGCCGTTTTCCTGGCGCGCTTGTCCGCCTTCGCTTTCCGGGACGACCATGCCGGCGCGGCCGGCCAGGTCCTTGATCGCGTCAACGAAACCCAGGCCCTGGTATTCCATGACGAAGCCGATGGCGGTGCCGTGGGCGCCGCAACCGAAGCAGTGATAGAACTGCTTGCTCGGGCTGACCGTAAACGACGGCGTTTTCTCGTTATGGAAGGGGCAGCAGGCGGAGTAGTTGGCGCCGGCTTTCTTGAGGGGGACGTAGCTGTCCACCAGGTCGACGATGTCGACCCGGGCCAGCAGATCCTGGATGAAACTCTCCGGGATCATCGTCTGGGCTTAGCCGGCCAGTGCGGCCTTCACCAGCTTGGAGACTTCGGCCATGTCAGCCTTGCCGGCCAGCAGCGGCTTCAGGACGGCCATCAGCTTGCCCATGTCGGCCGGGCCGGTGGCGCCGGTCTGGGCGATGGCTGCTGCCACGGCGGCGGCGATCTCGTCGTGGCTCATTTTTTCCGGCAGATAGGCGGAGAGCACGGCGATTTCGGCTTTTTCGACATCGGCCAGGTCCTGGCGGCCAGCGGCCTCGTACTGCGTGACGGAGTCCTTGCGCTGTTTGACCAGTTTTTCGATGACGGCAGCGACGGCGGTGTCGTCGAGCTCGATGCGTTCATCGACTTCCTTTTGCTTGATGGCGGCGATGAGCAGGCGGATCGCGGCGAGGCGACCGGTTTCCTTGGCCTTCATGGCCGATTTCATGTCGTCGGAGAGGCGTGCTTTGAGGCTCATGGTGTGATGGATGCAAACAAAAGGGCTGAAAACAATGAAAAAAGCCGCCGGCTTAGAGGGCTGGCGGCTCTTCGTGCTGCGATGCGTACGATTAGTACAGCTTCGGCGGCAGGGTCATGCTGCGAATGCGCTTGTGATGACGCTTGACGGCGGCAGCCAGCTTACGCTTGCGCTCGGCGGTGGGCTTTTCATAAAACTCACGGGCGCGCAGTTCGGTCAACAGACCGGTCTTTTCGACCGTGCGCTTGAAGCGGCGGATTGCAACTTCGAACGGCTCGTTTTCCTTGACACGAATATTCGGCATAGATATCACCCCCTTCCGTCAGGCGCCCATCCGGTCAAGTTTGGGATGGTGCGCGCAAATTTTGTCCGCAGAAATGCGGCAAGCCCAACAGTATAGGGGGTAAAACCTTTTCTGATCAAGCATTAATCGTCGGGGCTGATGTTAAAATCTGCCGGCTATGCTGATCCTTGGTGTTGAATCCTCCTGCGACGAAACCGGTATTGCGCTCTACGACAGCGATGCCGGCCTGCTTTCCCATGCCCTGCACTCCCAGGTCGCCATGCATGCCGAATACGGTGGCGTGGTGCCGGAACTGGCTTCGCGCGATCACATCCGGCGCGTCGTGCCGCTCCTGCGGTCGACCCTGGAAAATGCCGGAAAATCGCTGGCCGACATCGATGCCGTGGCCTACACCCGTGGTCCCGGTCTCTCTGGCGCCTTGCTCGTTGGCTGCGCCTTTGCCGAAGCGCTGGCCGTGGCGATCGACAAGCCGACCATCCCGGTGCATCACCTCGAAGGTCACCTGCTCTCGCCGCTCCTGTCGAAAACGCCGCCAACCTTTCCCTTCGTGGCCCTGCTGGTGTCCGGCGGGCATACGCAGCTGATGAAGGTGACGGGCGTCGGTGAGTACGAACTGCTGGGTGAAACGCTGGACGATGCCGCAGGCGAAGCCTTCGACAAGAGCGCCAAGCTGCTCGGCCTGCCGTACCCGGGGGGCGCCTTGCTCTCCCGTCTGGCCGAAACCGGGACGCCGGGCGTCTATGAACTGCCGCGTCCGATGCTGCATTCGGCAGACCTCAATTTCAGTTTTTCCGGCCTCAAGACGGCGGTCCTCACGCTGGTTCGCGAACAAGGGGAGGCCCCGCTTGACGAGGCCTTCCGTGCCAATGCCGCGCGTGCTTTTCAGGAAGCCATCGTCGAGGTGCTGGTCAAGAAGTCGCTCAAGGCCATGAAGCAGACCGGCCTCAAGCAACTGGTCGTGGCCGGCGGGGTGGGCGCGAACAAACAGCTGCGGTCGACCCTCGACGAGGAGGCAAAACGCAAGCGCTTCCGCGTCTATTACCCGGAACTTGAATTCTGTACCGACAACGGCGCGATGATCGCCCTGGCCGGCTGCCTGCGCCTGCAGTCCGGCACACCGGCCAAGCCGGCCGGCGCCTTTGCCGTTCAGCCGCGCTGGCCCTTGATGGGCGCCTGAGCCGCCTCCTGCCCCTGCGCGGGTACCGTGGCGCTCGGTGGGGCGGAGGCCAATAGCCGTTCAACGAGCGCTTGCGCAAAGCCTGACAAATTGTCCCGGGCGCGGATGCAGACCTGCAGGTCGCGCTGCGCCCAGGGCTCGGCCAGTTCGATGACGGTGGGGGCCGCCAGCCCGCCGCTCACGGCACTGCGCGGCACCAGCCCCAGCCCGACCCCGGCCGCCACCATGCGGCACACCGCCTCGAAACTGCGCACCTGGATGCGCACATCCAGATGACGTCCGAGCGCGGCGGCCGTATTCATCGTGAAGGTATGGATGGCCGAGCCGGCATGCAGCATCACGAAGGGATGGTCCAGCACGTCAGCAAAGGCCGTCACGCCCAGCCGGGCCAGCGGATGCGCGGGCGGGGCAATGAGCACCAGGCGATCGGCGCGGTAGGGCAGCAGTTCGACATCGGCCCCTTCCACGCGCTCGGCGACCACGCCCACCTCCACCTCCCCGCGCGCCACGGCCAGCACGATTTCCGGGCTGGTCCGTTCTTCCAGCGTGACACTGACCTGGGGATGCGCCCGCAGGAACTCGGCCAGATCGTCGGGTAGAAAACTGTGCGTGGCGTGGGTGTTGGCCCACAGGCTGACATGGCCGCGCACGCCGGTGGCGAAGGGCGCCAGATCGGCGTGCATCTGTTCGAGCTGGGCGAAGACCTGGCGGGCATGGCGGAGCAGGGCCTCACCCGCCCGCGTCAGCCCGACGCCGCGCGCCTGGCGGATGAGCAGCGGCGTGCCGATGACTTCTTCGAGCAGGCGGATGCGATGGCTGGCCGAGGAGGGCGCAAGGTGGCTACGCTCGGCGCCACGGGTCAGGTTGCGTGCCTCGGCAATGGCCACAAAGAGGCGCAGGTCGGTCAGGTCGTATTGCATCAGGGTTCGTTCTGGACGAATGCTGGCTTGCGGAAAGGCCAATTGTAAGCTGGGTTTTGTGGTCGCATCATTCGTGCATGCCAAATCCTGGCGATCGAAAGTCACCCATGCCCTGGAAATCCTGGTCGACCGAAAAGGTCGGCGTCGCCTTCGCCCTGCTGGCTGCCTTCGGCTTTTCGCTGAAGGCCATCTTCGTCAAGCTCGCCTATGCCGTGGCTCCGGTCGAGGCCGTGACCCTGCTCGCGCTGCGCATGGCCTTGTCGCTGCCTTTCTTCGTGATTGCCGGCTGGTCTGCCCTGCGCGCCGGCGATGCGCTGACGCGGCGCGATTGGGGCATGCTCGTCGCGCTCGGCCTGCTCGGCTACTACGCCTCCAGCATGCTCGACTTCATGGGCCTGCAATACATTTCCGCCGGCCTGGAGCGCCTCATCCTCTTTACCTATCCGACGCTGACCATCCTGATCGGCGTGCTCTTTCTCGGCAAGCAGTTCGACCGCCGCCTGATTCCGGCCGTGCTGCTTTCCTATGCCGGGATCGGCCTGGCCTTCGCGCATGATCTGCAGATTGCCGGCGACCTGCGCAGTGTCTGGATCGGCGCGGGGTTTGTCTTCGGCTCGGCGCTCACCTATGCGCTGTATAGCGCCGGCACGGAGGTGGCGGTGCATCGTCTGGGCTCAACCCGCTTTTCGACGCTGGCGCTGCTTGTCTCGACAGCCGCGGCGCAAGCCCATTTCCTGATCAGCGAACCGCTCTCCGCCCTCATCCAGCCCTGGCCGGTCTATGCCTACGGCGCGGGGATGGCTGTTTTTTCCACCGTGCTGCCCGTCTTCTGGCAATCCGCCGCCATCCGCCGCATCGGCTCGGCCCGCTCTGTCCTGATTGGCACCCTGGGCCCGATGCTGACCTTGGGGTTCAGCTGGACGCTGCTCAAGGAGCCGATGTCCCTGCATCAAATCGGCGGCGCCGCGCTGGTGGTCGGCGGCGTGCTGCTGGTGACGCGCAAAGCCGCCCGCTGAAGCCCGCCTGATTTTTGGGCTTCTCCGGCGGTCGACCGTCGGAGAAGCGGCCATGCTGGCGCCGGCATCATGGCCCAGCCTTGGGCGGTTTTACCCCTGCCAGTTCCGCAGGAAGCTGAAGGCTTCCTCCATCAGATGCGGCGTGTGCTGGCCGGGGCTGCTGGCTTCGGCGCGGCGCAGGTAGTCGCGCAGGGCCGGACGGAAGTCGGGATGGGCGCAGTGCTCGACGATCTGGCGGGCGCGCTGCTTGGGCGAGAGACCGCGCAGGTCGGCCAGGCCTTGTTCGGTGACGATGACCTGGACGTCGTGCTCGGTGTGGTCAACGTGCGAAACCATGGGGACGATGCAGGAAATGCAGCCACCCTTGGCGGTCGACGGGGTCATGAAGATGGAAATGAAGGCGTTGCGGGCAAAGTCGCCCGAGCCGCCGATCCCGTTCATGATCGCGCTGCCGTTGATGTGCGTGGAATTCACGTTGCCGTAGAGATCGGCTTCGATGAGGCCGTTCATGGCGATCACGCCCAGGCGGCGGATGACTTCCGGGTGATTGCTGATCTCCTGCGGGCGCAGGATGATCTTGTCCTTGTAGCGTCCCAGGTCGGCATACAGTTCGCTCAAGGCGTCCGGGCTGAGCGAGAAAGAGGTGGCCGAGGCGCAATTGAGTTTGCCGGCTTTGATCAGGTCGAGCATGCCGTCCTGCAACACTTCGGTGTAGGCGGTCAGATTCTCGAACGGACCGGCCTGCAGCCCGGCCATCACCGCATTGGCGACATTGCCGACGCCGGATTGCAGGGGCAGCAGGTTAGCCGGCAGGCGGCCTTTGCGGACTTCGTGCCGGAGAAAATCGAGAATATGGCCGGCGATGCGGCGCGAGTTTTCATCCGGCGCGGTAAAGGGCGTGTTGCGGTCGGGATGATCGGTCTCGACGATGCCGATGATGCGGCTGGAATCGACGCGGTAATACGCATCGCCGATCCGGTCGTCCGGGCGCAGGATGGGAATCGGCTTGCGGTGCGGCGGCAGGGCCGTGCCGTAATAGATGTCGTGCATGCCCTCGAGCGCCGGGTTTTGCCAGCGATTGACCTCCAGGATGATCTTGTCGGCCTGATCGAGCCAGGTCTTGTTATTGCCGACGGACGACGACGGGATCAGGCGCCCGTCTTCCAGAATGCCGGCCACTTCGACCACGGCCACATCCAGCTTGCCGAGAAAGCCGGACCAGACAAACTGGGCCACGTGCGAGAGGTGGATGTCGATGTATTCCATCTGGCCGGCATTGATGCGCTGGCGGCAGATCGGGTCGGACTGGTAGGGCAGGCGCAGTTCCACGCCATCCACCTGCGCGAGCGCGCCATCCAGCTCCGGGGCGGTCGAGGCGCCCGTCCACACACCGATGCGGAAGGTCTCTCCGGCGGCATTGGCGGCCAGCATGCGTTCGGCCAGCGCCTTGGGCACGACCTTGGGATAACCCGCGCCGGTAAAGCCGCTCATGCCGACATTGGCGCCGGCGGGGATGAGGGCGGCCGCTTCGCTGGCGGACATGATCTTGCTGCGCAGCGCGGCGTGGTGAATACGGGACGAGGCAGACATCGACGGCAAACTCCTGGAAAAGGTGGGCGGGCGGCATGGACCCGAAAAAAGCCCGCACGAGGCGGGCTGAAAAACCGGAGACACCGCGCATGACGTGTCCGGTGAAGCGTTGACCGGCGGGGGAGGCCGGGATGCGGCAGACGGTTAGGGCCGCATCGTCGGTCCGACGGTCAACGCCAGGGGAAGGGCTTATTTGGGCTGGCTGTCCTGGGCGGGCGCCGGCGCCGGGGCCTCGCTGGCCGGTGCGCTGGGGGCGGGGGCCGTATCGCCATTCGGTGCGACCAGGGAGGGCTGGGTGGCCGGCGGCGGCAGCGCGACGGCTTCTTCCTTCTTGCCACAGGCCGACAGGGCCAGGGCGCAGAGCAGGGCGGCAAACAGTGTCGTTTTCATCTTGGATTTTCCTTTCCGTGGGGCGGGGGAACGCTGACGCAGGGGGCGTCGCGGACAGCGAAGATAAGGAAACGCTTGTGGGCTGACAAACGACAAATTATGATCCGACGGATTAGATAAACTTAACCATGCGCCATGACCGACCGCCTGCCGCCCCTGCTTGCCCTGCGCGCCTTCGAGGCAGCCGCGCGTCATCTCAGTTTCAAAAAGGCGGCGCAGGAGCTGCATGTCACCCCGGCGGCGATCAGCCAGCAGATCAAGCAGCTTGAGCTTGCGCTCGGCCATCCGCTCTTTGTCCGCCTGACCCGCGCCCTGGCCCTGACCCCGCAAGGTGCGGCCATGCTGCCCAAAATCCGCGAAGGCTTTGCCTGCTTTGCCGAGGCCATCGCCAGCAGCCGGCAAGCCCCCCGCGCCACGCTGACGTTGACCGCGCCGCCCTCGTTCGCTTCTCGCTGGCTGGTACCTCGCCTGCCCGGCTTTTATGCTGCCCATCCCGATATCCAGTTGCGTCTGGCCAGCAGCAGCGACAGCGTAGACCGTCCCGGCGAGCCGCCCTTCAAAGCGGCGGTACGTGCCGGGCCCTTGCACGATGCCGAAATCGCCATTCGCTACGGCACCGGCCACTACCCCGGTTTGCAAGCGGAGCTGCTGCTGGCGCCCATGCTCCTGCCCGTCTGCGCCCCTGGCACGATCACGGCGGAGCGCCCACTGCGCACCCCGGCAGATCTGGCCGGACATACCTTGATTCATGACGAAACCATCGTGCCGGGCGCGCAGCGCTCGGCATGGGATGAATGGCTCGCTGCCGCCGGCAATCCGACGGTCGACGCCCGTCGCGGCCTGTTTTTCTCCAACGCCGTGCTGGCGGTGGATGCTGCGCTGGAGGCTCAGGGCGTAGCCCTGGCGCTGCAGCCGCTGGTTGAAGCTGAGTTGGTGGCAGGGAGGCTGATTGCGCCGCTGCCGATGGGGATTCCTTCACCCTATGCGTACTACCTCGTGCTGTCCCCGGCGAGTGCCATGAGTCCCGCGGCAGTGGCCTTCAGGCACTGGCTGCTCGGCGAAACAGCGGCGAACTCATCCGTTAAGCGCGCGCCAGCACAGGTGTTGAAACCACCTCAAGCGTAGGTGTTCACCTGGCTGCCCAGTGTGTCGCTGCCGTTCGCAGTTGCCTGGGTGTCAGCCTGTGAGCTTGGAGCAGTTTGTGCCGAATTGCCGCCTTGCTTCTTTTCGGCCTTCAGTTGGGCGATCCGTGCTTGTAATTCGGCGATCTGCTGCTGCAACTGTTTGATTTTTTCAGCGCTTTTTCCGGACGTATCTTCCTGGGCTGTTTTCAATTGCTTTTGTAGCGCCTGCAATTGTTTTTCCAGTGCGGCAACCTGGTTGTCATTGCTGCTGACGCTGCTTGTGCCGGTCGAGCGGCTGGCCGTACTCGTGATGTTGCTCAGGGCTGACATGATGAACCTCGTGTTGGACTGTTTGAGTCAATATCGACACGGCAGCGGCTCAGCCTGAGTCCGAAACGGGTAAAACGGTGTAAAAGCTGGTGAGCGGATTGGGCGGGCGCTCACCAGATCAATGTCTCCGCCTGCGGCAGTTCGTACCGCGAATATTTACGCCATTTTTACGCCGCAATCGACACAATAAACACGGTTTTTAGAGGGCCTGTCTTAGCCTTCGAATATCTTATTTCAGGATACGGATATGTCTCCCGACCCGCTCAAGACCGAGCGTGCAGGCTCTGCGTTGCAAACGTATACCTTGACCTGCGCTGCATGTGCCACCACGACCATGCTGGCCACGCCGTTATATGCCTATCTCGATTCGGCCAATATCGTCATGTTGTTCCTGCTGACGGTATTGGGCGTGGCCGTTAAGTTGGGGCGAAATGCGGCGGTGCTGGCGTCCCTTCTGAGCGTCTTGTGCTTTGATATTTTTTTCGTCCCCCCGCGCTTCTCGCTGGCCGTCAGTGACATCCAGTATGTGGTCACGTTTTTCGTCATGCTGGTGACCGCATTGACCACAACGCATTTCACGTCGGTGCTGCGACAACGAGCCCAGGAGGCCCTGCGTCGCGAACAGCAAACCCAGGCTTTGTATCTGCTGGCCAAACAACTCGCAGGGGTGCTGCAACTCGAGCAGGTGGTCGAGATCAGTGCCTCATTTATCCGGACACAGTTGGTCGCCCAAGCTGTTGTCCTGTTGCCGGATGAGGGGCGTCACACCCTGTCGCCTGTGCCATTTGGTGCACCGTTGCCGGTGGAGATGCATTTGGCGCGGGTCGCTTTTGATAGCGGGCGCTTTGTGCGGAGTGATGAAGTGATGGGTATGGGCCTGGCCGCCTTCTATTTTCCGCTCAAGGCTCCGATGCGAATGCGCGGTGTGTTGGCGGTGGCCTTTCCCGCAGAGGCTGAAGCGCCCGGTGACGCGACGCTTTCCCTGCTGGAAGCACTTTCCTCCCTGATCGCTGTTGCGCTGGAGCGGCTGCATTACGTGGAGGTGGCGCAGGCCACGGAAGTCCGGATGCTGACAGAGCGTTTGCGTAGTTCGATCCTGTCGGCTTTGTCGCATGATTTGAGAACCCCGCTGACTGCCATGGTCGGTCTTGCAGATTCGCTGTTTCTCGTCAAACCGACGCTTGCGCCGGCTGCGCTCGAAACTGCCCAGGCCTTGCATGAGCAGGCTGATCGTCTGGCCAGTCTGGTGGGCAATCTGCTCGATATGGCCCGCCTCAATGCTGGCGAGGTACGTTTGCGCCGCGAATGGCAGTTGCTTGAGGAAGTGGTGGGCGCCAGCCTCAAATTGCTGGGTGGGGCGCTGAGCAAGCATCGGATACGGGTGATCCTGCCTCCGGATCTGCCGCTCCTGGAATTCGATGCCGTGCTGATCGAGCGGGTGCTCTGCAACTTACTTGAGAACGCGGCGAAATACGCTCCGGAGGGCAGCACCATTGAGTTAAGGGCAGCCGTGAGGGACGGCCATGTCGACGTGGCGGTGCTGGATGAGGGGCCGGGCTTCCCGATGCTGCGCAAGGCTGAGCTGTTCAATATGTTCGTGCGGGGCGAGGCGGTCTCCGGCAAGCCAGGGACCGGACTGGGGCTGGCGATCTGCAAGGCCATCATCGAAGCGCATGGCGGTGAGATTGACGTGGAAAACCGGCCGGAAGGCGGTGCGCGCGTCTATTTCCGTTTGCCTCTGGGGGTGCCGCCGAGTATCGAGGAAGAGCTGCCATGAGTGCGCCGGCCAAAGTGCTCCTCATCGAGGATGAAAAACAGATTCGCCGTTTCGTGCGCGTGGCGGTAGAGGAAGAAGGGTGCCAGGTGATCGAGGCCGAAACGTTGGCGCGCGGCCTGATCGAAGCGGGGACTCGCCAGCCGGATCTGCTGATTCTGGATCTGGGACTGCCTGATGGAAACGGGATTGATCTGATTCGTGAGCTCCGGACGTGGTCCGATGTGCCGATCCTGATCCTCTCAGCCAGAACGCAAGAGGATGACAAGATCGAGGCGCTGGATGCGGGAGCGGATGATTATCTGACCAAGCCCTTTGGTGTCGGGGAACTGCGGGCTCGCGTGCGTGCCGTGTTACGACGGCGCAGCCGCAGTCCCGATAGCGCATCACCGCGCATCGAGTTTGGTAGCGTGGTGGTCGACCTGTCTCTGCGGAGTGTGCAGCGGCGGGGGGAAAACATGCATCTGACGCCAATCGAATATCGCTTGTTGAGCGTCCTGATTTCACATCCAGGCAAGGTCATGACGCAACGTCATTTGCTGCGCGAAGTTTGGGGGCCATCCCATGTCGATCGCAGCCATTACTTGAGGGTGTATGTGGGTCACCTGCGCCAGAAACTGGAGGACGACCCCACTCAACCGCAACATTTTTTGACTGAAACCGGTGTGGGTTACCGATTCCAGCCCTAGGGGAAAAGCATGCAGACAGAACAAGATCGCAAGCGTTTTGCGACATTGACATTGGGGGCGCTGGGCGTCGTTTATGGTGACATCGGCACCAGCCCGTTGTATTCCATTAAGGAGGTATTTGGCGGAGCGCATCATCCGGTGCCGATTACGCCGGAGAATGTCCTGGGGATTTTGTCCCTGTTTTTCTGGACACTGATTATCGTGGTGACGGTGAAGTATGTGTCATTCATCATGCGCGCCAACAACAAGGGAGAGGGCGGCATCATCGCCCTGATGACGCTGGCCTTGCAAAAAGGCCAGGCGGGCACCTGGGAGCAGCGCCTGCTGATCATGCTCGGCTTGTTCGGGGCTGCCCTCTTCTATGGCGATGGCGTGATTACCCCGGCCATTTCCGTGCTGTCTGCGGTTGAGGGCCTGGAAGTCATCACTCCCGCTTTTTCTCCCTATGTTCAGCCCATTGCGCTGAGTGTGCTGATTGGCTTGTTCCTGATCCAGCGTCGGGGCACGGCCAGCGTCGGTGCGCTCTTCGGGCCGGTCATGATCGTGTGGTTTGCGGTGATCGCCCTGGCCGGTGCAGGAGCCATCTTGGCGAATCCGGATGTGCTCGCTGCGGTCAACCCGATCTATGCCCTGGATTTTCTGTCAGGCAATGCCAGCCTCGGCTTCTTTGCCTTGGGGGCAGTCGTCTTGTGCATCACTGGTGCTGAGGCACTCTATGCGGATATGGGGCATTTCGGCGCCAAGCCTATTCAGTACGCCTGGCTGGGTTATGTGATGCCGGCCTTGCTGGTCAATTATTTCGGTCAGGGCGCGTTGCTGCTGGCCGATCCCACTGCCATTGAAAATCCGTTTTATCTGCTGGCACCGGTGTGGGCGCGCTATCCGATGGTGATTCTGGCAACGATTGCAACCGTGATTGCTTCTCAGGCAGTGATTTCCGGGGCCTTCTCGATTACCCAGCAAGCCATTCAACTGGGGTACACCCCGCGTCTGGAAATCCAGCACACCTCTGATAAGGAAATCGGGCAGATTTATCTTCCGGCCATGAACTGGCTGCTCTTGATCGCCATCATCGGGCTTGTGCTGGAGTTCAAAACTTCCTCAAATCTGGCCGCGGCTTACGGGATCGCCGTCACTGGCACGATGTTGATCACGAACATTCTGGCGATTGCGGTGGCTGTGCGCCTCTGGCACTGGAGTCCGTGGCGTGCGCTTCTCGGGGCTTTGCCGTTCATTTGCATCGACCTGGGTTTTTTTCTGGCAAATTCGGTCAAGATTCCGGATGGCGGCTGGTTTCCGCTGGTCTTCGGGCTTGTCATCTTTATCTTGCTGACGACCTGGAAGCGCGGGCGTGAACTGCTGGGGCGTCGCCTGGCGGACGATGCCATGGCGCTCAAGCCTTTCGTGAATAATATTGTTTCCGGCGGCGTGGATCGCGTTCCGGGGACGGCCGTGTTCATGACGCCAAATCCGGATGATGTGCCGCATGCCATGCTGCATAGTTTGAAACACTACAAGGCGTTGCATAGCCAGGTCGTGGTGCTGAGCGTCAAGGTATTCGACGTGCCTTATGTGCCGGAAGTCGACCGTGTAGAAGTGCACCATTTGCCTGGACAGTTCAGCCAAGTGATCGTGCAATATGGCTTCAAGGACGAGCCGGACATTCCTGCCGCCTTGGCGATGTGCGAGGAGCACGGTCTGCTGCTCGACATGATGGATACTTCGTTCTTCCTCGGCCGTGAAACCCTGATTCCTAAACTGGGTTCGGAGATGGCGTATTGGCGCGAATTGTTGTTTATTGCCATGTTCCGGAATGCCGGCAGTGCGACCGCCTTTTTCAAGATTCCGTCCAATCGCGTGGTTGAGCTGGGCTCACAGGTCGTCTTGTAAGCATCCAGAAAAATGGGCCTGTCCGACGGTCGACCGTCAGTCAGGCCCATTTTTGAGCGGGAACGGGGCGGCTTAGAGCACAGCCAGTGCCGCGGCGTAGTCCGGTTCGTTCTTGATTTCCGAAACCAGTTCGCTGTGCAGGACGATGTTGTTTTCGTCGAGCACGACCACGGCGCGGGCGGTGACGCCGGCGAGCGGGCCGGCAGCGATGGCGACGCCGTAGTTTTCAATGAACTCGCGGCCGCGCATGGTGGACAGCGTGACCACGTTGGCCAGGCCTTCGGCGCCGCAGAAGCGCGACTGGGCGAAAGGCAGGTCGGCGGAGATGCAGAGCACGACGGTGTTCGGGATGTCGTTGGCCTTGGCATTGAACTGGCGGACCGAGGTGGCGCAGGTCGGGGTGTCGATGCTCGGGAAGATGTTCAGGATCTTGCGCTTGCCGGCGTAATTGGCCAGCGTGACATCGGCGAGGTCCTTCCCGACCAGGGTGAGCGCTGGTGCGCTTTCGCCTTTCTGCGGGAAATGGCCGTTGACGGGAATGGCGTTGCCGCCGAGGGTGACGCTTTGGCTCATGCTGTGCTCCGGTAAGGAATGGGATGGCGGCGCACTGGGCGCCAGCCTGCTTCAGACGCCGCCGGGGCGCGCAAGTTCCGTATGGGGCCTTTGGGCGCGCTGGCGGCGGGGTGTCAATTCAGACGGTGCGTAGCAGGAAAAACACTTTGCCCGGGAACGGGCAGGATGCCGCGCAGTCTTGCGCGACATCGAGGTGTTTTCCCTTCTTCTTGCCGTGCGCGCGCTTTGGGCAGTGCTTGCAGGGCGGATCGCTGCGGCAGCATTTCTTGGCCATGCGGTGCTCGTTGCGGGTCAGAAGTTGTCCGGCAGGGTGGCCAGGACATCGACACAGAGATCCCAGCTGACAAAGGTGTCGAACCACTGATCGATATAACGGGAAATCATGATGCGCCTCCTGCGGATGATCGGTCGTTTTGACCGGATGAAGGCAGTCTAAGGCGGGGCTTTCAATGAATCCAATCAATTCACAAAATTGGATTCATTGTCAATGGCTATTGATTCCCGCTCAGTTGTACCCGCGGATTGCAATCACGCGCAGCTCTGCGGGTTCGCTGCAGTCGGGCTGTGGCACGGGCGAAAATGCACTGCTGTTGGCCGCCGGCTGATCGGGGTCGCGGGGCACGATGGTCATCGCAGGGGCGAGGGGCAGTTCGGGCAAGGTGTCAGTCATGGTGGGGGGCTCCGTCATGGGCAGCCTGACGGCTGCGGTAAAGGTGAAAGAGGGCGGGCGCGAGCACGGTAAGCAGGACGACGCGCAGGACATGCGTGGCGGTGACCAGCGGTACGCTCAAGGCCAGTTCGCGGGCGGTGATGCTCATCTCGGCCATGCCGCCGGGTGAGGCGGCCAGGAGCAGGGAGGCGGCGGGCAGGCCGCTCAGCCAGGCGAGGGCCACCGTCAGGGCGGTACAGAGCGCGAGGCTGAGCAGGGTGGCCAGGGTGCTGATGGCGAGGAAGCGCGGGGCTGCCTTGAAAAAGCCCGGGGCAAACCGGCAGCCCAGTGCAATACCGAGCAGGAGCTGGCCGCCATTGACCATCCAGGCCGGCAGGCTGGAGAGCGGAATCTCGGCGGCGGTGAGCGTACCGATCGTGGCCAGCGGGCCGAGTACCCAGGCATTGGCAATGCGCAGCCGGCTGAGAAGGGCCACCCCGAGGCCGGAGGCGAGCAGCAGCCAGGGCAGGCGCAGCCAGTTCACGTCCCGGTTCAGGGCCTGAAAAATCTCGTGCCCGCTGATCTCGGCAAAGAGGCCGTGGTGCAGGGCAAAGGGAATGATGCTGACGACCAGCATGACGCGCAGCGCATGGGCTGCCGCGACGCGGTCACTGCGTCCGCCGTGGCGTTCGCAGAGCACCACCATTTCGGACGCACCGCCCGGCAGGCCGGCAAAGAAGGCCGTGCGGCTGTCGCTGCCGGCCCAGCGTTGCAGGAGGCGGGCTGCGATCAGGCCCAGGAGCAGGGCCGCTGCGGACATCAGCAGGATGGCGGCGGCATGGCGGTACAGCTGGTTGAGCACCAGCGGGGTGAAATAGAGGCCCAATGCCGTGCCAATGGCCCATTGCCCGGCCTGTCGACCGCCGGGCAGCGAACGCAGGGGAAGGCCGGCGATGCGCAGGCAGGCCACGCTGAACAGGGGGCCGAGCATCCAGGGCAACGGCAGGTGGGCCTGCTGTGCCAGCTCGCCGGCCAGCGCAGCCAGGAGCACGGTGGCCAGCATGCGCCAGCAGGCGGTGGGGCTGGGCGGGCTTTTCAGAAAGGCGGACATGGTGTGGGCGACGGTCAACCTGCGTCGCAGGGCAAAAATGGTGAAAAAAAGCCCCGCCCGCGAGGGCGGGACATCAAAAAGCAGTCGCAGCGCAGTTGAGGGAGGCCGCTTTGCGAACCGCGTAGGAGATCAGAAGATCCAGAGCGCGTCCGGCGGCAATTCCAGCCAGCGCTTGCCCGCTGCCTCGTGCCGCTTGCCCCAGGCGCGCAGCAGGTCGCCGCCGGCATGGAAGACGTATTCGTAGCGGTCGCCGAGGAACATCGAGGTGGCGAGATCGACTTCGGCCCGGTTATGACCCGGCCCGTCGGCGAGATGCAGTTGCTCGACGCGGATGACGGCGGTGGCCTCGTGCCCGATGGCCGCGTTGGTGCGGCGCAGGCCCCAGACCGAGAGGCCGTTGTCGAGATCGATGCGGGCTTCGCCGCCTTTGATGTCGCCGATGCGGCCCTTCATGATGTTGTTGCTGCCCATGAAGTCGGCCACAAAGAAGGTTTGCGGCTGGGCGTACATTTCGGTCGGCGTGCCCTGTTGCTCGATGACCCCGCCGTTCAGCAGCAGGATGCGATCCGACATGGCCATCGCTTCGGACTGATCGTGGGTGACGACCAGGGCCGAGAGTTGCAGTTCGACAATCAGGTTGCGCAACCAGGCACGGGCTTCCTCGCGCATCTTGGCATCGAGGTTGGAGAGCGGCTCGTCGAGCAGGATCACCGGCGGGTTGTAGACCAGGGCGCGGGCAATCGAGACGCGCTGTTGCTGGCCGCCCGAAAGCTGGTGCGGGTAGCGTTCGGCGAGGTGGTCGAGGCCAAGGTTCTTGAGTGCGGCATGGACGCGCTGGACGATCTCGTTCTTGGCGACCTTGCGCAGGACCAGCGGGTAGGCCACGTTATCGAAGACGGTCTTGTGCGGCCACAGCGCATAGGATTGAAAGACCAGCCCGAGGTCCCGTTTTTCGGCCGGGATGTCGATATTGGCGGCCGCATCGTAGATGGCGCGCCCGGCGATGATGACGCTGCCGGCATGCGGTTGCTCGAGGCCGGCCACCGCGCGCAGCAGGGTGGTTTTGCCGGAGCCGGAGGGGCCGAGCAGGGAGACGACTTCGCCCCGGTTGAGGTGCATCGACACGCCCTTGAGGATGGGGTTGTCGCCATAGGCCAGGGCCAGGTTGTCGACGGCGAGGATGGTCTTGTCAGTCATGAAGTTTTACTCCGAAGCGCAGGGCGATGGCGAGGCCGATGCCGACCAGGGCCATGTTGATCAGGGACAGGGCGGCAACCACATCGACGGCGCCAGACGCCCACAGGGAAACGATTTGGGCGCCGATGACCTCGGTGCCGGGGGAGAGCAGATACACGCCGGTCGAGTACTCGCGCTCGAAGATCATGAACACGAGCAGCCAGGCGCCGAGCAGGCCGTTACGGATGAGCGGCACGGTGATGTCGCGCGAGACGCGGGCACGGCTGGCGCCGACCAGACGGCCGGCTTCTTCCAGCTCCGGGCCGACCTGCATCAGGGCGCTCTGGATCAGACGCATGCCGTAGGCCAGCCAGACGATGGTGTAGGCAAACCAGACCGAAAACAGGGTCGACCGTGCGGGCGAGAGGAAGGGCACGAACAGGAAGACCCAGAACACGGCGAGGCCTGCCATCAGGCCGGGTACGGCGCGCGGCGTGAGGATCACGTAGTCCACGAAGCGGGTGATGCCGTCGTTCTGGCGATGGGTGGCCAGACCGATGGCCAGGTAGCCGCCCACGGCCAGCGCACCGCCCAGGGTGCCGATCAGGATCGAGTTGATGATCGAGCGGATCATCGTGTCTTCTTCGAAAACAGCGCGGAAGTGATCAAGGGTCAGCACGTCGAGCAGATGGATGCCTTGCCCCCAACTGCTCACCACCGAGCGCAGGGCAATGCCGGCCACCGGCACGATCACCGTCACGAACAGCCAGGCGAGGATCAGGGCCAGGGCCAGCCACTTCCACGGGCCGAGCATGAGCGGGCGCTGGCGGGCCGATTTGCCCTTCATGGCGACAAAGCGCTGCGCCGATTTGAGCAGGACGCGTTGCAGCAGCACCAGCGGGAAGGTGACGGCGATGATGCAGGTCGCCACCGCCGCCATCAGATGGTAGGACGGGGTGCCGAGCTTGTTGGTCAGCTTGTAGAGATAGGTGGTCAGGACCAGATGGCCTTCCGGGTCGCCGAGGATCAGCGGCAGCCCGAAAATCTCGAAGCCGAGGAAGAAGACCAGGACCCCGACGTAGAGCAGGGCTGGCGAGACCATCGGAATCGACACGTCGCGGGCCACCCGGAACGGACTGGCGCCGCTCAGGCGGGCCGCTTCTTCGACGTCGGAACCCAGATTGCGCAGGGCCGAGGAGGAATAGAGGTAGACATGCGGCACATGGGTCAGACCGGCGATGATGATGATCGAGGTCAGTGAGTAGATGTTCCAGGGCACGCTGCCGAAGATCTCCTGAAACCAGACCGAGAAGAAGCCGACCGGCCCGAGGGCGACGACATAGCCGAAGCCGAGCACCACCGGCGACACGAAAACCGGGATCATGATCGGCGTTTCCAGCCAGCGTCGGCCGGGCAGATCGGTGCGGACCATGATGAAGGCGAGCACGGCACCGAGCGGGATGGCAATGGCGCCCATGCCGAAGGCAACGGCCAGCGTGTTCTTGCCGGCGAGCCAGAAATCAGGATCGTCAAAGATGAAGGCGTAGGACTCGAGGCTCAGGCTGGCCGGCATGAAAAAGGGGCCGGACAGGATGCTCTGGTAGAGCACCAGCCCGATGGGGAAGAAGACGGAGAGGGCGAGCAGGGCCACCACTGCCCGTCGGGGCAATGTTTGCAACATGGGCGTTTCCTTGGGAAGGGAGTGGGGGTGGTGGCCGGCGGGGATCACCGGCCACCGGGCGCCAAGACGGCAGCGCCCTTGAACTGGGGCTTACTTGCCTTTGACCGTGCTATTCCACTGCTTCAGGAAGTCGAGGCGCTTGGCCTGATCCAGATAGGTCAGCAGGCCGGTGTTGATGGCCACGGGGCGCAGTGCGTCACCGAGTTGTTTCTTCAGGCCGCTGGCCGTGGTGTCGCCTTCGACATCGGGGCGGATGGCGTAGAGATCGGCCTTGCTGGCGATGATTTCCTGGCCCTTCTTGGAGAGTACGAAGTCGAGCCAGAGCTTGGCGGCATTCGGGTTCTTGGCCTTCTTGGCGATGAACATGACGCGGCTCAGGACCAGCGTGTAGTCCTTGGGCAGCACGATGCCGATGGACGGGTCTTTCTGGGCACGGGTCAGGGCGTAGGCCGCATTCAGGTTGTAGCCGATCAGGTTTTCGCCGGAGGCAATGCGTTCCATCATCGTGCCGGTCGAGGCTTGCACCTTGACCTGTACGGCGCCGAGGGCTTTTTGCAGGTCGGTGAAGCCGGCGGCATTCACCTGCTTGTCCTGGGTCACGAGCATGAAGCCGACGCCGGATTTTTCCGGGTCATAGGTGTTGACCTTGCCCTTGAACTTCTCGGTCTGGGTGTTGAGCAGCTTGATGAAATCGGCGTGGGTTTGCGGCACGTCGTTCGCCGGGATCAGGCGCTTGTTATAAACGAAGCCGATCGGCTCGTAGGTGGTGCCGAAGGCTTCGTTCTTCCAGTTGGCCCACTCGGGCAGTTTGGCCGTTTCGGCAGATTTGTGCGGCTGGGCGTAGCCGTCGTTGACCAGCTTGATCTGCAGGTCCATCGAGGAGGACCAGGTGACGTCGGCCGAACTGCCGGCGGCGGTCTCCGAGATGAAGCGGTTGTACAGCTCGGTCGTGCTCATATTGCTGTACTCGACGCTGATCGCCGGATACATCGTGCGGAACTCGCGGATCAGGTGGTTGGCCTGCTCGTTGTCGGTGACGCCATAGATGACCAGCTTGCCTTCCTTTTGCGCGGCGGCGACGAGATCGCTGCCGGTCTGGGCGTGGGCCGGGGTGAAGGTGCTGTGCAGTGCGGCCAGGGCCAGACCGGCCAGCAGGCCGCGCTGGAAGCGACGACGTTCGATGTTCATGAGATGTCTCCTTGTTTTGATTTTGGCATCCGGCCGCTAGCTTGTCAGTGAGCGGCGGGGGGCTTGTGTTCAATGTAGCGGCGCAGCCTTTCGATTCGCTTTCGCCGACCGGCAATTTCAGCTGATTTTGCCGGTCGACCGCAGGCCGCGCCGCAGCCGCCTTAGAAGCGGTAGCGCGCGCCCAGCATCAGCGAGGTCGGCGAGAAGTTCGCCGGCAGGCCGGAATCCTTGTCGTAGCCCTGGCAGGTGCCACCGGCACAGAGCGAGTTCTGGCCGCCGTTCTTGTTGGTCACCTTGGCGTAGTAGGCGTAGAGGTCGGTCTGCTTGTCGAGGGCAAACTCGTAGCCGACGCCGTAGTGATCGGAATCGCGGTCGGTGCTCATGCGATCGTCAAGGTGAGCATAGACGGCACGCAGGGTGTGGCGGTCCAGCACCGGCACGGCGGCGCCCAGCCACCAGACATTGCGATCCAGGCTCTTGTTCGGGGTCACGCCGGCCTGGGTGTCCTCGCCGTGCAGGAACTGGGCATACAGCTTGGCGAATTTCAGGTCATAGGTGGCGGCCAGGTTCCAGGACTTGCGATGGGCGTTTTCGGTGGCGGGGGCGCTGACCGTGCCCATCTTGGCGTAATCGAGATAGCCGGCGCCGACGAAGAGCGGACCGTTGCCGTAGGTCAGGCTGGCACTCCAGCCCTTGCCTTCGTTTTCCGGTCCGGTGCTGCTGTTGCCGGTGGCGCCGCCGGTCACGCCGACATCTGCGCGGCTGTTGTTTTCCATCCCGGCGCTGTACGCGATCTTGCCCTGAAAGCCCCCCACGGTCGGCGTGGCATAGAAGACGGCGTTGTCGAAACGGCTGGCTGCGGCCGAGGACCACAGCCGGAAGGCGGTGGCGCCGCCGATGGTGAAGGGATCGGAGGTGCTGGTGATCGAATAGATCGGTGCGTAGTCGCGACCGAAGCGCAGGTCGCCGAAGCGCTTGCTGTTCAGACCGACGAAGGTGTTGCGCGAGAAGATGGCGACGCCGGTGGTGTTGGGCGCAGCGGAGGAGGCGCTGCCCGCGCCCGGATTGCTGACGTTGCTGGAGTGGCCGGTGTTCTGGCCGTTGTCGATGGAGACCCCGGCTTCGAGCTGGAAGTAGGCGGTCAGGTCGTTGCCGAAATCGCGTTCGCCCTTGAAACCAAGACGGCTGGCTGAGCCGAGGCCGCTCTGAACGCGGGCCTTGTTGCCCTGGCCGTAGTTGCCGACTTCGATCCCGGCATCGGCAATCCCGTAGATGGTGAGGCCTTCGGGCATGCCGAGTTTGCTGCTTTTGGCCGGCGTGGCCGCAGCTTGGGCGGTTTTGCTGGCCTCATCGGCTTTTTTCGTGGCTTCTTCGGCCTTCTGGGTGGCGGCAGTGCTGGTGGCGGCAGTGGCCACGAGTAGGGCTTCGAGTTTTTCGATGCGGGCCTTTTGTGCGGCGATTTCGGCGCGCATGTCGTCGATCGGTGCGGCGTGGACGCTGCCGGCAACGGCGAGCGGGGCGAAGCAGGCGAGCAGGCGACGGCTCAGGATGGTGTAGTGCATTGTCTCCTCCGGGAGGTTGTTGTTGAATCGAAGTGCCCGGCAAGGCCGGGTGGGAAGGCATTAAAGGCGGCCTAGCTTTCGATTTGCTTTCACCGGCGCGGCACGGAACAATGTGTTCAAAGCGCTCGGCTCAAGCCGGCAAAAAGATAAAAACGGAGACAAAACATGAAGATCCTGCTGGTCGAAGACCATCCGGAACTCTGCGAATGGCTGGCCAAATCGCTCGGGCAGGCCGGCTATGTCGTGGAAATCGCGGATCGGGGCGATCACGCCGAGCATCACCTGCTGACCGGCGAATACGATGGTGTCCTGCTCGACCTCTCCCTGCCCGGCAAGGATGGGCTGGAGGTGTTGCGCAGCCTGCGTGCCCGCGGCTCGCGCGTGCCGGTGCTGATCTTCACGGCACGCGGTTCGGTCGATGACCGGATTCGCGGGCTCAACCTCGGGGCGGACGACTATTTGCCCAAGCCCTTTGAGCTTGGCGAACTCGAGGCGCGCTTGAAAGCCTTGCTGCGCCGCTCTGCCGGGCAGTTGCCGCATGTCTGTCTGGGGCGTTTGTGTTTCGACACCGTGAGCCGCCTGCCGACGGTCGACGGCGCGCCGCTGGCGCTCACGCCGCGCGAGCTGGCGGTGCTCGAGGCCTTGCTGACGCGCATTGGCCGTCCGGTGGCGCGTGACGTGCTCTTCGAGAAGATTTTCAGCATGGAGCAGGATGCCCGGCCGGAGGCCATCGAGATTTATGTTTCCCGATTGCGCAAGAAACTGGAAGGGAGCGGGGCCATGATCACCACGGTGCGCGGACTGGGTTACCTGATTGCGGCGCAGGCGGACAGCCCGGCATGACGCAGGCGAGCACATCGGGCAACGCCGCGCAGCGTCCGGCCCGGCGCGGCGCAGGAAAGAGCCTCAAGCGCGGGTTGACCGTCTGGCTGATCGGGGTGCTTTCGGCCCTGCTCGTCGTCGATGCCTGGTTCAGTTACCGCGATGCCCTGGCCGCGGCCAATCAGGCCTATGACCGTTCCCTGTCTGCCTCGCTCAAGGGCATTGCCGAGCGCATCTATGCCACCGAGAGCGAGGTTGTGGTGGATATTCCCTATTCGGCGCTGGAACTCTTCGAGGCCGGCAGTTCCGACCGGGTGTTCTACAGCGTCGGGCATCCCGGCGAGGCCTTGATTACCGGCTACGAGGGCTTGCCCGCGCCGAGCGAGCTGAAACCCAATGTCGCCGTGTTTTTCGATGGGGTGTATCGCGGCCAGGCACTGCGTCTCGGTGCCATGTTGAAGCCCCTGTACCGGACGGAGTTCCCCAAGCCGGTGCTGGTCATCCTGGGGGAAACCACCAATTCGCGCCAGGATGTCGTCTTCAGCCTGTTTGCCGGGGAAATCGGGCGCAAGGCCGTGCTGGTCGTGGTGGCCCTGATGGTCGCCCTGCTCGCGGCACGGCTGGCGGTCAAGCCGGTGGAGCGCCTCGGTCAGGCCATTCGCGAGCGTCCCGAGGATGACCTGACGCCGGTCACCGGCTCCGATCTGCCGCGTGAAGTCGAACCGTTGGTCGATGCGATCAACCTGCACATGGGCCGCATCGAGCGCATGGTCGAAGCGCGGCGCCGCTTCATCACCGATGCCGCGCATCAGCTCAGAACACCGTTGGCCGTGTTGAACACGCAGGCCGAATACGCTTTGCGCCAGGACAGTGCCGCGGCCATGCGGCCCGCCGTCGAAGCCTTGCACACCAGCCTGGGCAGCGCGATTCGCTTGACCAACCAGTTGCTGGCGCTGTCGCGGGCTGAGTCGGTGAATGGTCTGATGCTCTCGCGGCAGGCGGTGGATCTGTCGGTGCTGGCGCGCGACATGGTCATCGAACTGCTGCCGCTGGCCGCACGCAAGCAGATCGATCTGGGCTTCGAGGATGCCGCTGGGCAAGCGCTGAGCGTGGTCGGCAATGCCGTGCTGCTGCGCGAGATGCTGGCCAATTTGATCGACAACGCCCTGCGTTACACCCCGCCGGGCGGCATGGTCACGGTGCGTCTGGGGGCGGATGAGGCTTGGCCGGGGGGCGTTCGTCTTGCCGTGATCGACAATGGACCGGGGATTCCGGCCAGCGAGCGGGAGGCCGTGTTCCAGCGCTTCTATCGGCTGGATGTGAGCGATCACACCGGGAGTGGGCTGGGGCTGTCGATCGTGCGCGAGATCGTGCTCAGCCACGCCGGGGAGATCCATCTGGACGATGCCCCCGACGGCACGGGCCTGTGCGTCTGGGTGCGTTTGCCGCCGGGCTGAGCCCGACGGTCAACGGTCAGGACGGGGCCAAAACGGGCCGGCATGCGGGGCGGGGTGAGCCCGCCGGTTTGGCCGGTTGAATGAGCCCGCTGATTCAGCCCTTCTTCTTGCTGCCGATCTTGGACTCCTTGCCGGCGAGCAGGCGCTGGATGTTTTCCCAATGCTTGCCGACGAGGGCCATGGCCAGGACGCCGACGACCAGCGTCGTGCCGTTGCCACCCTGCATCAGGACTTGCCAGACCGGTGCGAGCGCGGCCGCGACAATGGCGGCGAGTGAGGAGTAGCGGAAGACAAAGGCGGTGAACAGCCAGGTGCCGAGCACGGCGAGACCGAGCAGCGGGTCGAGGGCGAGGAGAACGCCGGCGGCCGTCGCCACGCCCTTGCCGCCCTTGAACTTCAGGAAAATCGGGAAGAGGTGGCCGGCAAAGACCGCCAGGGCGATGAGGCCGGTCAGGTTGTCGGAGAGGCCGTAGTGACGGGCCAGCCAGACGGCCAGCCAGCCCTTGGCGGCATCGCCGATCAGGGTAAACAGGGCGGCTTTCTTGTTGCCGCTGCGCAGGACGTTGGTGGCGCCGGGATTACCGGAGCCGTAGGTGCGCGGATCGGCAAGGCCGAAGACCTTCGAGGAAATCATCGCAAACGGCACGGAGCCGAGCAGGTAGGCTGCCACGATGGCAAGCAACGGGAAGAGCGGAGTATCCATGGTCAGGTGGGCGCGGGGCGCGTTGAGGTACAATCGCGCCGAATTCTACACCCCGCTGCGGTCGACCGCCCCATGGACATCATTTTCATTGAAGAGCTGCGCGCCGAAACCTGGATCGGCATCTACCCGCGCGAGAAGGCCATGCCGCAGACGGTCGAGATCACCCTGCACATCGGGGTGTCCACGACGTCAGCCGGGGCCAGCGACGATATCCGCGATACCGTGGATTACGCCGTGGTCGTCGAGCGTCTGCGCGCCGACCTGGCGGGCGCCCATTTCAACCTGCTGGAAAAGCTCACCGAGCACATTGCCACCTATCTGCTCGAGAACTTTGCCGCCCAGTGGGTGCGCGTCTCGGTGGCGAAGCTGGGCATGATGCCGGGCGTCAAGCGCGTCGGCGTGACCATCGAACGCTCGGTCTGAGCCTGGCCGGGCATCCGCCCGGTGGGTTGGCAGGAGGCCTCTGCCATGAAAAACGGCGCTCGAGGCGCCGTGTGAGCGATGCGGCTCCCTCGCGCTCAGACTTCGCTGACCAGAAACTCGATGCTGGCGCCGTCCTTGACGATTTCCTTCACGGCGCAATGCTGGATGCTGTCCAGAATCGCTGCCTTCTGCTCGGCCGTGAAGCCTTCCGGGAAGCGGACTTCGGTCTTGAACTTGCCCAGGGTCAGCGGGCCGCCCGCGCCGGCAAACGGCTTGCAGGCGATTTCGACGCCGGCCGGGGAAATACCCAGCGACTTGCAGGCCTTCTTCGTGAATACGGCCGCACAGGCAGCGAGCGAGGCGTAGAAGGCTTCCAGCGGGTTCATCGCGGAGCCGTCCAGCGCGTAATCGGCAGAGAACTTGCCGTTGGTCACGGTGATGCCCATGGTGGCGTCGACGGTGGTGGTGTACATGCTGTGATCCTTTCTGGTCAGTACGACGTTATATTATTAAACGCTTATATTGTGACCCAAAAAAACCGCCACGGCAAGTGACGGTGTGTGACGGGCAGCGCAGGACGGCGGGCGCCCTGTGCTGCCGTATCGCGGATCAGCCCAGACGCTGGCGGGCGCGCACGATGGCTGCCTTGACCTGCTCCGGTGCGGTGCCGCCGATGTGGTTACGGCTGGCCAGCGAGCCTTCGACGGTCAACACGGCAAAAACGTCCGATTCCACCTGCGGGCAGAAGGCGCGGATCTCATCCAGCGTCAGCTGCGGTAGGTCGACGCCCTTGGCCTCGGCGGCCTTGACGGCGTGGCCGACGGCTTCGTGCGCATCGCGGAAGGGTAGGCCCTTCTTGACCAGATAGTCGGCGAGGTCGGTGGCGGTGGCGAAGCCCTGGGTCAGCGCCGCCTTCATGTTCTCGGCACGGACGGTGATGCCACCGGCCATGTCGGCGAAGATGCGCAGGGTGTCGGTGACGGTGTCGACAGCGTCGAACAGCGGCTCTTTATCTTCCTGGTTGTCCTTGTTGTAGGCCAGCGGCTGCGACTTCATCAGGGTCAGCAGGCTGATCAACTGGCCGTAGACGCGGCCGGTCTTGCCGCGGGCGAGTTCCGGCACGTCCGGGTTCTTCTTCTGCGGCATGATCGAGGAGCCGGTGCAGAAACGGTCGGCGATCTGGATGAAGCCGACGCGCGGGCTCATCCACATGACCAGTTCTTCCGACAGGCGGCTGATGTGCATCATCAAGAGCGCGCAGGCCGAGGTGAATTCGATGGCGAAGTCGCGGTCGGAAACGGCATCCAGCGAGTTTTCGCAGACGCCTTCGAAGCCCAGTTCGGCGGCGACGAATTCGCGGTCGATCGGGTAGGTCGTGCCGGCCAGGGCGGCGGAACCGAGCGGCAGGCGATTGACGCGCTTGCGGGCGTCGGCGAAGCGCTCGGCATCGCGGCCGAACATTTCGAAGTAGGCCAGCATGTGGTGGCCGAAGGTGACCGGTTGGGCAACCTGCAGGTGCGTGAAGCCGGGCATCGGCGTGGCGGCTTCCTTCTCGGCCAGATCGACCAGCGCGCTGCGGAAGGCCTTGAGCAGCACCTGAATGTCGTCGATGCTGTCGCGCAGGTAGAGGCGGATGTCGGTGGCGACCTGGTCGTTGCGCGAACGCCCGGTGTGCAGGCGCTTGCCGGCATCGCCGACGAGGGCGGTCAGGCGTTTTTCGACGTTCAGATGCACGTCTTCCAGGTCAATCGACCATTCGAGCTGGCCGGATTCGATTTCCTGCGTCACGATGGCCATGCCGCGTTCGATGTCGGCGAGGTCCTGGGCGCTGATGATGCCTTGCTTGGCGAGCATCTTGGCGTGCGCGAGCGAGCCGCGGATGTCCTGGCGCCACATGCGCTTGTCGAAGTCGACGGAGGCGGTGTAGCGCTTGACGAGGTCGGAGACGGGCTCGGAGAAACGGCCGGCCCAAGTATATTGATTGGCGTTCGAAGTCATGACTCTGGTCTAGAATGCGGCAAACTGGCGACGAATTTCAGGGAAATCCGCACGAAAAATGGCAAGTATACGGCACTTTCCGGCTACGCACCCGCTGCCCGATTGGCGCAACCTCGGCGTCATGCTGCGCGCCCTGCTCGGCATCAACCTGCTGGCCGCACTCGGCGCCTTGATGAGCGCCCCGGCGCTGGCCGATTGGCCGGCCCGCTGTCTGGAGGCTGCGGCCCTGGTCGAACCCGCGCTGCTGCTCACCCTGGCATTGCTCTACCTTGTGCGCGACCTGCTGCGTCGCCTGCCGGTGCGCCTCGGGCAGGCGAGCGTTCTGCTCCTGGCCGGTGGCGTGACCGGCGGGCTGGCGCTCGTCGCAGTCGATTTTTACTGGCTGTTTGGCCATGCGGTGAGCCGGATGGTCGTGCTGGCGATGCTGATGAGCGCATGTCTGCTCGGCTACTTTGAGTTGCGCGCCCGGGTTTTTTCGCCAGCCCAGACCGAGGCCCGGCTGGCCGCCCTGAATGCCCGCATCCGCCCGCATTTCCTGTTCAACTCGCTGAACGCCGTGCTCTCCCTGATCCGGGCGCGCCCGCAACAGGCCGAAGCGGCGCTGGAGTCCTTGTCTGACCTGTTTCGCGCCGCCATGGGCGATCCGGCGGCCCGCGTCACCGTGGCCGATGAGGTGGCACTCAGCCGTCAGTATCTGGAACTGGAGCATCTGCGCCTGGGTGAGCGTCTGACGGTCGACTGGCAAATCGACCCGGATTCCCTGTGCCAGGAAATCCCGCCCCTGATGCTGCAGCCCCTGCTGGAAAATGCGGTCTATCACGGCATCGAGCCGCGCCCGGAAGGCGGCGTGGTCAGCGTGCGTATCACGGCCGATCGCGATCAATTGCAGTTGGCCATCGCCAATCCGCTGGGCGCGGGCCCGGTGGGCCATGCCCCCGGCAACCAAATGGCGCTGGCCAATATCCGTGAACGCCTCGCCCTGTATTACGATCTCGAAGCCCGCCTAGAAATCGACCAGGATGATCAACATTACGAAGTGCGCATCTATCTGCCATGTCACCGGAAACCGTACTGAAAGTCCTGATCGTCGATGACGAGCCGCTGGCCCGCGAGCGCCTGCGTACGCTCCTGGGCGATCTGGCGGTGCAATTGCCGAGCACGGTGGTCGGCGAGGCAGCGAACGGCCTGCAGGCCCTGGCTGTGCTGCGTGAACAGGCGGTCGATGTGATCCTCGCCGATATCCGCATGCCGGGCATGGATGGCATCGAGCTGGCCGGCCATCTCGGCAGCATGCCGAAGCCACCGGCGGTGATTTTTACGACGGCTTACGACAATTACGCAGTCCAGGCCTTCGACCTCAATGCGCTCGATTATCTGCTCAAGCCCGTGCGTGCCCAGCGTTTGCTGACGGCGCTCCAGAAAGTGCGGCAGAGCCCGCCGCCCAGTGCGGCGCTGCTGGGCGAGATCGGCCAGCAGGTGCGCGGCGGCGGACGTTCCCATCTGGCCTGCCATGAGCGCGGGCGGCTGCTCCTCGTGCCGGTGCCGGAAATCCTCTACCTGAAGGCCGATCTGAAATACGTGGTGGCGCATACGCGCGAGCGCGATTACCTGCTGGACGACACCCTGACGCATCTGGAGGCCGAGTTCCCGGAACGCTTCATCCGCCTGCATCGGGCGGTGCTTGTGGCGCGGGATGCTCTGGCCGGGGTTGAGCGCGCCGCTGATGATGATGCCGAAGCCTATGGCTGGGCCTTGCTGCGCGACCTGCCGGATCGCTTGCCGATCAGCCGGCGGCAGTGGGGGCCGGTCAAGGCCGTCTTGCAGGGCTGAAGGGGCGCGTCAGATTCAGGGCGGGCAGGGGGCGGCGCGCAGGCGATAAGGATCGAGCCGGCGCTGCAGTTCGCCGTTCTGGCAGAGCTGCCGGAGGGCTTGGGCGAAGGTGCGGCTGGTGGCGTCATCGACGCGCAGCCGGGTCAGGCCGAAATGGTAGTAGAAGCGCTTGGCCTCGCCTGCTGCCCGCAGGCCTTGCAGGTTTTCCGAAGCGATCAGTGTTTGCGCCACGCGCTCATTGATCAGGACCAACCCTTCCGGGCCGTAACGGCCTGCTGCCAGTTTGCGCAGGGCGGTCAGGTTGTCGAGTTCGATCTGCTCTTCAAGCCCCTGTTCGGACCCGATCTCGCGCAGCGCGCTCAAGGTGCCGGAGGGGCCATAAACGCCGACCATCCGACCTCGAATATCCTCAGGCTTGCGGTACTGGAAGCGACTCTCGGTGCGGCTGAAGAACGTGTAGCGGGCTTCGAGGACGGGCGGGCTCAGGTGAAAGGCCTGGCGCCGCTCCGGCGTATCGACCACCGTGAAAATACCCTCGACCTCGCCCCGCTCGGCCATGCCGAGGGCGCGCCGCCAAGGCAGGACGCTGATGTCGCAGCTGCGTTTCAGTCGTTGGCAGGCGGCTTTCAGGACATCGACCATGGGGCCGGCCGCTTCGCCATTTTCCTGGTAGCTGAACGGCGGGAAGACCTCGGTCACGAAGCGCCAGCGCCCTGCCTCGGCCTGGGCGTGCACGCTCAGACTCCCCGTGCAGAGGAGGCAGGCGAGGAGGGCGAGGCGCCAGCCGGACATGGTCTTACCCCAGGGCGCGGCTCACCACTTCCAGCACATCGCGGGCGAGGCCGGGGTGGTTGCAGATGCGTTCGAGGGCCGCTCGGGCGTGCGCCTGACGCCCCGTGTCGAATTGCTTCCAGCGGTCGAAACTGCGGGCGAGGCGGGAGGCGACTTGCGGGTTCTTGTCCTGCAGGTCGAGCACGCGTTCGGCCATGAAGGCATAACCGCTGCCGTCGGCGGCGTGGAAGCGCACGAGGTTGGCCCCGAAGGCGCGGATCAGGGCGTAGATCTTGTTCGGGTTGCCGGCATCGAAGGCCGGGTGGGCGGTCAGGGCACGCACCGTGCTCAGCGTGTCGGCGCGACGGCTGGTCGATTGCACCTGCAGCCATTTGTCGACGACCAGTGCCTCGTGCTGCCAGCGGGTATAAAAATCGGCCAGCGCCTGCTCGCGCTGCGGGCAGGGATCGGTCGTGACGTTGGCCAGGGCAGCGAGGGCGGCAAACTGATCGGTCATGTTATCGGCCGTGCGGAACTGCGTGGCGGCCAGTTGCCGGTAGGCGTCGGCATCCGTCTCCAGCAGGTAGGCGAGACAGACATTGCGCAAGGCGCGGCGTCCGGCCTGCTCGGCGCTGGGCGCGTAGGGTTCGGCCACGGTCAGGGCGGCGTAGAGGCCGGCAAACTCGCCTTCGAGCTGTTCGGCCAGATGGCGGCGCAGGGCGTTGCGGGCGGCGTGCAGGGCATCCGGATCGACCACCGGCATCAACTCGGCCAGGGTGCCTTCGCCCGGCAGGGTGAGGGCTTCGGCGACGAAGGCGCTGCCGCGCTCGGCCTGGGTCTGGAGCAGGCGACGGCAGGCCGCGACGAAGGCTTCCGGCCAGTGCGGGGCGCGGCCCGCCGCGATGGCCTCGGCCGCATCGAGAATGAGCCGGGTGGCCAGGCGCTGGCCGGCATCCCAGGCATTGAACGGGTCGGATTCGTGAGCCAGGAGCAGGGTCAGCTGGTCCGGGGTGTAGTCGAAATCGAGATAGACCGGCGCCGAGAAGTCGCGCAGCAAGGAGGGGATGGGTTCGGCGTCGATGTGGTCGAAGACGAAGGATTGGCTGTGGGCGCTCAGGTGCAGGGTGCGCTCGCTGCCCGGCAGCAGCGTGCCGGCCTCGGAGAAGAGGGCGACGCGCAGCGGGATCAGGTAAGGCGCGGGATTGTTCGCGGCATCGCTGGCCTTGGGGTTGGTTTGCGTGCAGGTCAGGGTATAGCTGCGGGATTCGGCATCGAAATGACCGTCGACCGTCACCCGCGGCGTGCCCGGCTGCTTGTACCAGCGCATGAACTGGCTGAAATCGAAGCCGGAGGCTGCCGCCATCGCCGCGACGAAATCCTCGCAGGTCACCGCCTGCCCGTCGTGGCGGCGGAAGTATTCGTCCATCCCGGCGCGGAAGGCGTCGCGGCCGATCAGCGTCTGGATCATGCGGATCACCTCGGCGCCCTTTTCATAGACCGTCGCGGTGTAGAAATTGTTGATCTCGATATAGGACTCGGGCCGGATCGGGTGCGCCATCGGGCCGGCATCTTCCGGGAACTGCGCGGCGCGCAGGGTGCGCACCTCGCGGATGCGGGCGGTCTGGCGGTTGTGCAGGTCGGCGCCGAATTCCTGATCGCGGAAGACGGTCAGGCCTTCCTTCAGCGACAGCTGGAACCACTCGCGGCAGGTCACGCGGTTGCCGGTCCAGTTGTGGAAGTATTCGTGCGCGACAACGCGGTCGATGTTTTCAAAATCGACATCGGTGGCGACATCCGGGCGGGCCAGCACGTACTTGGTGTTGAAGATGTTGAGGCCCTTGTTCTCCATCGCGCCCATGTTGAAATCGCCGACGGCGACGATCATGTAATGGTCGAGGTCGCACTCGAGGCCGAAGCGTTCTTCATCCCACTGCATCGACTTCTTGAGCGCCGCCATCGCGTGCGGGCACTGGTCGAGCTTGCCCGGTTCGACGTAGATGGCGAGCTGCACCTCGCGCCCGGAGGCGGTGCGGAAGGTGTCCTTGAGCACATCCAGCTTGCCGGCGACGACGGCGAATAGATAGCAGGGCTTCTTGAACGGGTCCTGCCAGGTGGCCCAGTGCGTGCCATCGGTGTGTTCGCCCGCGGCCACCGGGTTGCCGTTGGCGAGCAGGACGGGGAAACGGGCTTTGTCTGCGTGCAGTGTCACCGTATAGACGGACATCACGTCCGGGCGGTCGAGGAACCAGGTGATGCGGCGGAAGCCCTGTGCCTCACACTGCGTGAAGTAACCGTCCTTCGAACGATAGAGCCCCGACAGGCAGGTGTTCTGATCGGGCTGGATGCGGACCACGGTGGTCAGCGTGCAGGTGTCGGGCAGTTGCTCGACGGTCAACGTGTCCGGCGTGGCCAAAAACGGGGTCGGCTGGCCGTCGACCGTCACCGACAGGGTGTCCAGCTCGGCCCCATCGAGCACGAGCGGCTGGCGCGGCTGGTCGGCATTGCGGCGCAGGGCCAGGCGGGCGGTGACGGTGGTGCCGGTATCGGCGATGACGATATCGAGATTGACCGTGTCGATCCACCAGGCGGGCGGCGTGTAGTCCTGAAGGCGGATGGTCGGGGCGGTCGTGGCTGCGGTATCGGTTTTCATCGGGGATTTCTTAAAAATGCGAAAAACAAATTCATGATAAGACAAAGCGCCGGTGTGCCGTAGGGGCGCTGCCCCAAACGGGTTAAAGCGCTTTGACCGGAATGCAGAGCTGGCAGGTGAACATGCCGGTTTCCGGGTCGTACTCGGCGTCGACCGGATAGCGCTCGAAACAGGGGCGGCTGTCGATCTGCAAGCCGCTGTTGGGCAGCCAGTCGCGCAGGAACTCGGTCCAGGCCAGACCGATGCCCGGCCCGTCGCCCCGGTAGTCCGCCAGCGCATAGCGTCCGCCCGGCAGCTGGACGACACCGGCGGGGGCGGGCGGCGTGACGTGCTCGGGAATCTCGACGGCCGCATCGTAGCGGCAGTGTTCCGGCGCCGTGATGCCGGGGTCGTCGTGGCCGATGCCGTAGCAGGGGCGGCCCCCCAGATCGTTGGCCTGCATCCAGGGCAGGAAGCGTTGCTGCCAGAAGGCGGCGATGGACGGACCGTAGGGGCCGATATGGCGCAGGTAGGCGATGCGGGTTGGCGGCAGGGTGCTGAGGGTGACGGGCATGACGGAACGCCTGAGATCGGGTTGGATGACCTCGGTAGTCTCCGTCTGGGGGGCCACGGGCGCCTGATCGAACTTGCGCTCGACCTGATCGTGCTTGCGCCGTTGTCGCAGCAGTTCATCGGCCCAGCGTGCGTCGGTGTTGGCCCGCCAGGCACTGGGCGTGTTGCCGAAATGCGCCTTGAAGGCACGGGCAAAGGCTTCGCCCGAGCCAAAGCCGACACTCAGGGCGATGTGCAGTACGGGCATCTGGCGCTGGCCTGCGAGGCGGGCCGCCGCCACTTCCAGGCGGCGCCGGCGCAGGTAATCGCCCAGGGTTTCGCCCATCCAGGCAGAAAAGATGCGGTGGAAGTGAAAGGGCGAAAAATGCGCGACGGCCGCCAGGGTGGCGACCTCCAGCGTCTCGTCGAGATGGGTGTCGATGTGATCGAGCACCCGGTTCATGCGCTGCGTGTATGCCTCGCCCGGTGCCGGACGGGCAGGGGCGCGCGAGGGGGCGCCGGGGTTTGAGGCCGCCGGGCGGGGCGTGCGCCCGAGGCGACGGGAAGGGATCGCCATCTCAGTTCAGGGAGGCGCTGGCCAGCTTGGCACCGAAGCCGATGAAGAGCGCGCCGACCGCCCCGGTCCCACCTGCGGCCAGCCAGCGGCGCTGGCTGACCTGGCGGGCCAGGTGAACGCCGCCGAAGATGAGCAGGGTCAGGTAGAGCGCGCTGCAAATCTGCACGATGAGCCCGAGGATGGCGAAGGACAGGACCGGATAGGGATAGCTCGGCGAGACAAACTGGATGAAGAAGGAGACGAAGAACAGGATGGCCTTCGGGTTGGTCAGGCTGATCAGGAGCGCAATGCGGAAGGGGCGGCTGGCGTCGAGGCGCTGGCTGAGCGGATCGCCCGTGCCATCGGCCGGATCGGCCGGCTGGCGCCAGCGGGCCAGGCCGGCCTGGAGCAGCTTGATGCCCAGCCAGGCCAGGTAGGCCGCACCGCTGTACTTGATGAGCATGAAGAGGGCGGGCGTCGCCTGGAGCAGGGAGGCCACACCGGTGGCCGCCGCAATCATGAGCAGGGTGTCGCCGAGGAAGATGCCGCAGGCGCCGCGATAGCCGGCGGCAATGCCCTCGCGGGAGGCGACGGTCATCACATAGAGCGAGTTGGGCCCCGGCAGGAGCACGATGACAATGGTGCCGATGACAAAAGTCCACACATCGGTAATGCCGTAGAACATGGTTCAGTCCTTGCGCTGCCAGACTTGCCAGCGCTCGCGGCCGGCAAAAACGGGGATGGAGTCGGCGACGGCGCGATCTTCGATGCGCTGGAAGTGCGGCGACAGCAGCGCGTCGAGTTGCTCGGGCAGGATGCCGAAGGGCGGCCCCTTGGGCTGGTCGCAGACGAAGAAATAACCGGCCAGCAGCGCGCCCGGCGGGAGCAGGGCGGCAACGCGGCGGGCCCAGTCATCCCAGAGCTTGCGCGGCAGGGCGCAGAGGAAGGCGCGCTCGTAAATCAGGTCGAGCGGCGTCTCGGGTTGCCACTGGAAAAAGTCACCGCAAACGAGGTCGACCGTCGAGCCCGGCCCGAGGAGCGGGGCGAGCACGGCCTGGGCGCGTTCGACGGCCGTCGGCGAAAAGTCGAGGGCGGTGGTTCGCCAGCCGCGCTCGGCCAGCACGCTCGCCTCCCAGCCGCTGCCGCAGCCGGGGATCAGGGTGCGCAGCGGGCGTGCCTGATGCGCGACAAACTGCGCGAAATCGTCCGGCACCTTGCCGGCATCCCAGGGCGTGGTGCCGGCGCCAAAGCGCTTGCACCAGAAATCCGGATGCTCCGGGCGTTGATCGTCGGCTTTGATCTGAGTGGGGGAAGGGGCGTGATCGCTCATGCTAAGATCACCGCTTCCGAAACCCTTGCTGCGTGCCGTTTCATGTCTGCTCCGTCGAAAATCGTCATCGCCTCCCGCGAATCCCGCCTTGCCATGTGGCAAGCCGTCCATGTCCAGGGCCGTCTGGCCGACCTGAATCCGGGGGCGGAGGTCGTCATTCTAGGCATGACCACTCAGGGTGACCAGATTCTTGATCGCCCGCTCGCCCAGATCGGCGGCAAGGGCCTGTTCATCAAGGAGCTGGAAGTGGCGATGCAGGAAGGCCGCGCCCACCTCGCCGTCCATTCGATGAAGGACGTGCCGATGGTGATGCCGGAAGGCTTCGTGCTCGCCGCCATCTCGGCCCGCGAAAACCCGCGCGATGCCTTCGTCTCGAACACCTACGCCGGCCTGGACGATCTGCCGGCCGGCGCCGTCGTCGGCACCTCCAGCCTGCGCCGCGAGGCCGTGCTGCGCGCCAAGTATCCGCACCTGGTCATCAAGAGCCTGCGCGGCAACCTCGATACGCGCCTGAAGAAGCTGGATGCCGGCGAATACGACGCGATCATCCTGGCTGCCGCCGGTCTGATCCGTCTGGGCCTGGAAGCCCGCATCAAGGCCGTGCTGACGCCGGAGCAGTCCCTGCCGGCGCCGGGTCAAGGCGCCCTCGGCATCGAACTGCTGGACGGCGATGCCACGATGGCCGCCGTCGTCGCGCCGCTCAACGACCCGGAGACCGCCCACTGCGTCAAGGCCGAGCGCGCCTTCTCGCGTGCCCTGGGCGGTTCCTGCCAGGTGCCGCTCGGCGGCTACGCCATCATCGACAACGGCCAGCTCTGGCTGCGTGGCTTTGTCGCCTCGGTCGACGGCACGGAAATGGTCAGCGCCGAATTGCGCGGCAACCCGGCCGATGACGAAGCGCTGGGGCGTCAATTGGCCGACATGTTGCGCGCCCAGGGCGCCGAGGCCATCCTCGCCAAGCTGGCCTGTCACGCCTGATTCCTTTGACGGGCACGGCGCGCATGACGCACCCCCGCCCGCTGGCGGGCCGCACCATCGTGGTGACCCGGCCCGCCGCCCAGGCCGCGCCGCTGGCGGAAGCCATCGCCGCGGCGGGGGGCCTGCCCCTGATCTTCCCGCTGCTTGAAATTTCGCCGGTGGCCGACCTGGCGCCTGTGCATGCTGCGGCGGCACGTCTGGCCGAGTGCGCCCTCGCCATCTTCATCAGCCCGAATGCGGTCGAGCATGCCTGGCCGGCCATTCAGGCCGCCGGCGGCTGGCCGGCCGGTGGTCCGATCCCGGCTGCGGTCGGGCAGGGAACCGTCAAGGCGCTGGCAGCACGCGGCGTGCACGGCTGCATCGCCCCGACCGAACGTTTTGATTCCGAAGCCCTGCTCGCCTTGCCCGCCCTGGCAAAACCGGCGGTCGACGGCAAAAAAGTGCTCATTTTCCGGGGCGATGGCGGGCGCGAACTGCTGGCCGATACGCTGCGCGAGCGCGGTGCTCAGGTCGACTGCATTGCCTGTTACCGTCGCCAGGGGCCGTCTGGCGGTGTCGCACCCCTGCTTGCGGCCTGGCGTGGCGGGCAACTCGACGCCCTGACGGTCTCGAGCAGCGAAGGCCTGCGTTATCTGGTTGATCTGCTTGATGCCGAAGGACGGACCTACCTCGCCGAGACCCCGGTCTTCGTGCCGCATGCGCGCATCGCCGAGAACGCGCAGTCGCTCGGCTTGCGTCAGGTTGTGCTGACCGATGGTGCAGATGCCGGTCTGTTGGCCGGTTTGCATGCTTATAATTGGCCGCATGATGAGTGACAACGAACACACCCCGCCGCCGGCGCCGTTTGTGCCGCCGGCCCGTCCCGCCGTCAGCGGTGCCCTGCGCGTCAATCTGGCCCTGATCCTCGCGGCCGGCGCCCTGGGCCTCTCCGCCTGGCAGTGGCAGCAGCAACGCGTCAGCCAGATGGAAACCGGCCTCAAGACGGCCGCCGCCCAGGAAAGCAGCCAGCAGGCGCTGACTCAGCTGCGCGAACAGCTCGATGGCCTGGTCGAGCGCCAGACCGATCTGGAAGACCGCCTCGATACCGTGCGCGGCGATACCGAAGCCTTGCAGAACCTGCGCCAGGAACTGGCGCGCGGGCGCGAGGAAGTGACCCTGATCGAGGTCGAGCAAGCCATCACCCTGGCCAGCCAGCAACTCCAACTGGCCGGTAACGTGCAGGTGGCCCGTCTGGCGCTGCAGGCGGCCGACAGCCGTCTGGCCCGCCTCGATCGGCCGCAGTTCCTCGCCTTGCGCAAAGCCGTGGCGCACGACCTGGCCAAGCTGAATGCGGCGCCGCTGGTCGATGTGGCCGGGATCAGCCTGCGTCTGGAAGAGATCGTCGCCCAAGCGGAAACGCTCCCGCTTGCTGCCTACGGTCGACCGCTCAACAAGGCCAAAAACGAGGCCCCTGCCGCCACGGGCTGGCAGGCCACGGCTCAGGCTGTCTGGGCAGAGTTCAAGGGGCTGGTGCGCATTCAGCGTTTCGACAGCGACGATGCCGCGCTGTTGGCGCCGGGGCAGGCCTATCTGCTGCGCGAAAACCTCAAGCTGCGCCTGCTCAATGCGCGCCTCGCCCTGTTTTCGCGGGACGCCGCCACCTTCCTGGCTGAGCTGAAGCAGGCCCAGGCCATGCTGGACAAGCATTTCCTGAGCGACGACAAGGCCGTTCAGGCCGCACGCGAGACCTTGCGCAAGCTGCAGCCGGCGGACGGTGCGATGGTCTTGCCGACGCTGGCCGACAGCCAGACTGCCCTGCGTCAGCTGCATCAGGCCAAGGAGAAGCGGTGAAAGGTCTGTTCTGGATTCTCGGCCTGTTTGCGTTGGCCGTGGCTGTGGCACTGGGTGCCCGGCTGAACGAGGGCTATGTGCTGCTTGTCATGCCGCCCTGGCGTGTGGAGATTTCCCTCAACTTTGCCCTCCTGCTGGCGCTGGCGGCATTCCTGCTGGCGTATGCCGCCTTGCGCGGGTTGCGCCTTGCCTTCGGCTTGCCGGCGGCCGTGCGCGACTATCAGCAGCGGCGCCAGCGCGACCGTGCCGCCGCCGTGTTTCAGGATGCGGTGCGTCTGCTTTTCGAAGGCCGTTTTGGCCAAGCCCTAAAAAAAGCCACTGAAGCCCATGCGGCCGGAACGGCGCCCGGTTTGTCGGCGCTCATTGCGGCCCGTGCCGCGCAACGTCTGCGTGAGCCGCAGAAGCAGCAGGGCTGGGTGGCCCGGGCCAAACTCGACGATCCCAAGACCGAAGCCGCCACGCTGATGCTGGAAGCCGAGATGATGGTCGAGGCCCGCCAGTTCGATGTGGCGCTGGATGTGCTCGCCCGCCTGCAGGAAAAGCATGGCCGCCACATCGCCGCCCTGCGCCTCGAACTGCGTGCCCGTCAGGGGCTCGGCGACTGGGATGGGGTCCTCAAGCTGGTGCGCCAGCTGGCCAAGCGCGATGCCTTGCCGCCCGAGGTGGTGGCCGAGGTACAGACACAGGCGCATCTGGGTGCCCTGGCCAGGCGCAAGGGCGATCGCGCCCAGTTGCAGGCCTATTTGAAATCGATGCCGGAAGCGGAATGCAGCCGGCGCGTTGCCCTGGCCGCGGCCCGTGCGCTCTTTGCCCAGGGGGCGGAAGAGGCCGTGCAGGCGCTGATCGAGCGCCAGCTGGCGCCGGAGAGTGCCTGGGAGTGGCAGTCCGATCTGGTCGATCTGTATGGCCGTTTGACGCAGGGGGGGCAAACGGCCCGTATTGCCAAGGCCGAAGCCTGGCTGAAGATGCATCCGAAGGATGGTCTCCTGCTGCTGGCTTTGGGACGGATGTGCGTGCGCCAGAAACTCTGGGGCAAGGCACAAAGCTATCTTGAGGCGTCGCTGGCCATCCGGCCTTCACGGGCGGCGCATCTTGAACTGGCGCGTTTGTTCGATCAGCTGGAGCGACCGGACGACGCGAATCGACATTACCGGGCCAGCATTGATCAGGACGAACGTCCGGACTGAGACAACGACAACAAAGGAGGCGGGGCCATGCTGAACATCGATTTGCGCAAGATCTACAATTTTTATCCCATTGAGCCCGCGCCCGATCCGGCAGCCCTGCCGACCGGCGGGGATGTCTATTACGAATGCGCGGACTGCAACGTGATCGTCAATTCCGTGCCCTTCGTCAATGCGGCCTGCGCCTGCGGCAATCTGAGCGGGACCGGCGGCAAGCTCAACGTCAAGGACCCGGCCCGGGTCAAAGTGGTCAAGGGCAAGCTCAAATAAACGGGCGATCCGGATGAAAAAAGGGGGAACCGCGGTTCCCCCTTCGTCGTTTACAGCCAATCCCGGTGCTGCAGGAAGACCTCGTAGAGCTCGGCTTCCGGTGAGCCAGCTTCCGGCTGCCAGTCGTAGCGCCATTTGACGACGGGCGGCAGCGACATGAGGATCGATTCGGTGCGTCCGCCGGACTGCAGACCGAACAGGGTGCCCCGGTCCCAGACCAGATTGAATTCAACGTAGCGGCCGCGGCGGTAGGCCTGAAAGTCGCGTTCACGCTCGCCGTAAGGCATCGCGCGACGCTTGGCGAGCACCGGCAGATAGGCCTCGGTAAACGCATTGCCGACGGCCTGGGTCAGGTTGAAGCAGCGTTCGAAGCCGCCTTCGTTGAGATCGTCGAAAAACACGCCGCCGACCCCGCGCGGCTCATTGCGGTGCTTGAGGAAGAAATACTCGTCGCACCATTTTTTGTATTTCGGATAAACCGCATCGCCGAAAGGCGCGAGGGCATCGCGGCAGGTTTGGTGAAAATGCACCACATCCTCGCGTTGACCGTAGTAAGGCGTCATGTCCATGCCGCCGCCAAACCACCAGACGGGGTCTTCGCCTTCCTTGGTGGCGACGAAGCAGCGCACGTTCATGTGGGCGGTCGGGCAGTACGGATTGCGCGGGTGCAGGACCAGCGACACGCCCATGGCTTCCCAGGCGCGCCCGGCGAGTTGCGGACGCACGGCGGTGGCCGAAGCGGGCAGAGACTTTCCGGTGACGTGCGAGAAATTCACGCCGCCGCGCTCGAAGAAATCGCCTTCCTCGATCAGGCGTGAAATGCCGCCACCGCCCTCCGGGCGCTGCCAGCTGTCCGTGCGGAAAGACTGACCGTCGAAGGCTTCCAGCTCAGCGACGATGCGCGACTGGAGGCCGGTAAAGTAGGTTTTGAGCTGTTGGGTGTCCATGGGGATTCTGATTTTCTTGGGGGCTCTATTTTGAGGCTTTTGGGGTGGGGTGGGCGGGTTTTTGTTGTGCGTGGGTGTTTGTTTGAGGCTGTGTTCCGCCCTGACGGCGTCTTCCTTTCTTTTGCTTCGCCAAAAGAAAGGAAGCAAAGAAAAGGCGACCCCA
>NZ_JBDIYD010000011.1:0-97152 GCF_039649255.1 Dechloromonas sp. ZS-1
GTCGCTCGGTATGAAAACCCCTGCTGAGGCATTCGCATTAGCAGCGTAAGTTGAGCAGGTTCTGCTGGGTCAATACACTGCAACTCCCCCGATCGCCGTGAAGGCAGCATAAAAAGAGCTATTGGCGTTTCGTTTTTGGCCCTTTTTCCCAGTTGACCGTAGCGCTCGATCAAATGGGTCTTTTGGGGGTATCAGTTCGCCGTTCTGGTTGTGTTTGCTGTAGTCGGCACCGAGCAGGGCGAAGGGGTTGAGTTCCTTCAAGGCGTAGCGGTAGGCCAACACGTTCGGACCGCTCTTGGCGAAATAGCTGCGGTACGTAGTATTCATTTCGACTCCTCGACAACATTCCTAACGAACACATTTCTACTCGTGATCACCTGTATGTGAATTGGATTAGCTGCGGCCTGCGTATTTGCAGTCCGCAAAATTGCCAAAAGCATAATTATGCCGTGCATTGTCGCATCCCGCATCCGCGTCGCTCTGCCACTTGAACCCAGTTTTGCTCTTGCGAGCATTGCTTATCCGCAACGCTCTCTCAATGCCTGATTGGTCGCTTTCCCAACTCAATCACCTCATCCCCCCTTCAGCCCTCTCGGGATCTGATGCGTAATAAAACAGCATAAGAATGAAGATTAAGTGTCCCTGCCCTCTGCGAAATGGGCGACAGCTACCACATTGCGGCCCCGCAAACAAAAGCCCCTGCCGCATGACAGCGACAGGGGCTTTTTCATGTCCATCCGGACGCGGTTCAGAAACGACTTACCACTTCATTTCGCCGGTCGTCACCTTGGCACCGATATCGAGCGCCATGCCCAAGGCAACATTCGGATAAGCCGCCTTCATTTCAGCGATCAGGCCGGCAGAATCCTTGTGACGGGCCGAGGCCTGCTCGTAACGCACCAGATATTCGCGGGTATAACGGATGTTCCGCTCATCCAGTGCCGTACCGGCCTGCATGTGACCCGGCACGACCAGGCGCGGCTTCAGGGCGAGCATCTCGTCGAGCTGGCGCACCCAGGCCTGACGTTCGGCCAGTTGCTGCGTGTCGGCGGTCCACACGTGGAGATTGCCCAAAACCGCGACGTTTCCGGCAATGGCGCCGATGGACGGAATCCAGACATACGGGCGATGCGCCAGTATTCCTTCCGTGCCGCGCAGTTCCACGGCTTCACCATCCACGCGCAAGGTCGTTTCGGTCAAGGCTTCCGGCACGATGGGCTGACGCGGCGCATTGGCCGGCCCCATCTTCGGGCTCCAGAAGGCCACCTTGCCGGCCAGTTTGGCCTGGATCTTCTCACGCACCGCGGGCGTACTCACGACACGGGCCTGCGGGAAAATTTCCTTCAACACTTCGGCCCCGAAGTAGTAGTCCGGATCGGCGTTGCTGATCAGGATGGTTTTCAGGGTTTTGCCGGTATCCAGCACATCGGCGGCAATCCGCAGGGCATCGGCACGGGTGAAGCCCGTGTCGATGACCATGGCTTCCTGCTTGCCGCTCAGGATCACCGCATTGGCGTTAAAGCTGCCCGCGCTGGCGTTATAGACCTTCAGATTGAGCGGGGTGGACTCCTGAGCCTGACTGGCCGGCAGGGCAAACACGCTGGCTGCGATGACCGGCAGGGCGTGACGAACAAACTGTTTGAGGATACGCATGGTGTTTTCTCCGTAAGGGGGGGTAACGACGAAACGGAGTTTATTCACAGCCAAACAATCAACAAACACCAAATAAGTCGCATATTTATTTCATAAATTGCAACAATATGCTGCCCCGCCGTTACCTGCGGCATACAGACACACCCGGAAAATCCCGCGAGAATAACGCTTTTGCCTCACCGCCCGGCTCCATGATCGTTCGCCCCCGCCCTCACTGGCTGCACCTCCTTTTTGTCCGCCGCGGCTCGCTGGTCACGCAGATTTTCAGCCAGCAGCTCTTCATCCTGGCACTTTCTTCGGCGGTGGTTGTGCTTCATGGTCAGGTCTTTCACTGGAAAGTCACGCTGACCTCAGGTCCGTTCTCGCTGATGGGCGTTGCGCTGGCCATCTTTCTCGGTTTTCGCATCAACGCGAGCTACGACCGCTACTGGGAAGCACGCAAGCAATGGGGCGCCATGCTGGTGGAAACCCGGAATCTCGCACGCAAGGCGCTGACCCTGATTGATCAGGGCAGCGATGCCCGCCGCTTTGTCCTCGCCCTGGCCGGCTTGGCGGCCACCACCCGCAACCAGCTGCGCGGCGAACCGGCCACACTGGGTACGGAGGCCTTGTTGCCTGACGAACTGCGCGCAACACTGGCCGGCGTACGCCAGCCGCCGCAACGGGTACTGCTCTGGCTCGCCCAATGGCTGCAACAGGAACGCCAGGCAGGACGCTTGCAGCCCATGCTGGCCAACACCATGGAAGATTCGCTGGATGCGCTGTCCATGGCCATCGGCAGTTGCGAGCGCATTGCCAACACCCCCTTGCCCTTCACCTATTCCGTGATCCTGCATCGCAGCGCCTATCTGTACTGCATGCTGCTCCCCTTCGGACTGGTCGATGTGATCGGGGTCATGACGCCCCTCGTCGTGACCTTCGTGTCCTACACCTTCTTTGCACTGGAAGCCCTGAGCGACGAGATCGAGGAACCTTTCGGGCGCGCGCCCAACGACCTGGCCCTGGATGCCCTGGTCATCGGCATCGAAGGCAGCTTGCGCGAACTGCTCGGCGAGACGCCGCCGCCTCCGCTGCAACCGGATCACAACTACATCCTGCGCTGAGCCTCGCCCCATGCCCCGCCTCCGCCTGCTCGCCCCCCTGCTTGCCAGCCTATTCATCGCCGGTCTCCTGGCGTGCTCGGCACAGGCCGACACCCTGCTGCGCATCGACACCCGACCCGGCGTCCAGGTCCCGGTTTACGAGATGCTGAATCCGGCTGCCCATGCGACGCTGGTGTTGTTGCCTGGCGGTAATGGCGGGTTCGGCAAGCTGGTCGATGGCGCACCGAGCAGCCAGAATTTTCTGGTGCGGGAACGGCAGCGTTTTGTCGATGCCGGATTTCATGTCGCGGTGGTCAGTCGACCGTCGGACATCCCCGATCTGGATAACGGAACCCGTACCGGCGAAGCGCATCTGGCCGATCTGCGCCAGGTGGTGGCAAGCCTGAAAGCCCGGCATGGCAAGCCGGTCTGGCTGATCGGCACCAGCCGCGGCACGGTCTCCGCCGCCGCCGCCGCGATTGCCCTGGGCGACGAACTGGCCGGGATTGTGATGACGTCCAGCATCCTGGCCTGGAAACTGCCGGGGGCACTGCCCCGACAAGCGCTGGACAAGATCCGTATTCCGGTCCTGATGGTCCATCACCAGGACGACGCCTGCTGGGCCTGTCGCGCCTACGAAGCCCCCGCGGTCTTACGCGCCCTCAATGCCGCACCGTTCCGGGAACTGATCCTGATCAGCGGCGGCGGCCCGGTCAGCGGCGATGCCTGCGAGCCCCATCATTACCACGGCTTCATCGGCAAGGAAGCCGAGACCATTCAGCACATCACCGACTGGATTCGCCAACCGCGTTCCGCAGCGGCGCACTGATCCGACGCTTGTCTCAACCCCTGAGTGCGCGCCGATCAACGCGGCTCAGGCCGCCGCCAGCAAGAGACGCAGATCCGCCGCCAGGTCTTGGGCGCTCAGGGTATCCGGGGCGTAAAGACGCAGTTTTCCCGCCGGATCGAAGACATAACAGCCCGCGCTGTGATCGATGACATAGCCCATGCTGCCTTCGATCGGACGCGGTATGGCAGTTGCCCGGAATTCGCTCAAAACCGCCTTTGTTGCCTCGGGCGTGCCCCGCAAGGCCAGAAAATCCGGATGAAACCAGGGCACGAAGTCCTTCAGGCGCGTCGCCGTATCGCGCGCCGGATCCACCGTCACAAAGATCACCTGCACCCGCGCCGCCGCTTCGCCCAGCAACCCCATCGTCGTCGCCAGCTTGGCCAGCGTGGTCGGGCAGACATCCGGACAACTGGCATAACCAAAAAACAACACCACAACCTTGCCGCGAAAATCGGCCAGGGAACGTCGTCGACCGTCGGGATCATCCAGGGCGAAATCCCGGCCGAAATTCGCCCCGTTCAGGTTCGTAGACTTGAAAGGCAGGGGGGCCTGGCGAGTGCAGGCAACCGGCAACAACGACGCAAAGAAGAGAAAGCCTCGGCGGTGCATATCAATCCAGCTTGAATCCAAGGCATCGATTTTGAGCGGCGTCACCGGGGAAAACAAGCACACCGACGGTCAACCGCCGTCAGGACCAGATTTCCGGATAGCGTCGTTGAGGCACCAGGTTGTTGAACAACACCGCGAGCACCACAAGCAACACAGCCCCGACGCCGACCGGCATCCAGAGATAGGCAAACCCCAGGCGATGAATCTCCGGCGAGCCAATCACCGCAATCAAAGCCGTTGCGCCGCCGGGCGGATGCAGGGTGCGGCTCCAGTGCATCAGCGCAATCGCCGTCGATACCGCCAATGCGGCAGCCAGCCAGGGCACGAAGGACAAGCATTGCCAGCAGAGCACCCCGACCAGGGCGGAAAGCACATGCCCGCCCACGACATTGCGCGGCTGCGCCAACGGGCTACGGGAAGCACCGAACAGCAGGACGGCAGATGCACCAAAGGAACCGATCAGCAGCAGATGATCGCCACCGGGAAATTGCCACTCGGCGAGCACACCAAGCACGGCGATGCCGATGAATGCCCCCAGCCAGGACCAGAGGATTTCAGCAGCACTGACCCGGGGCGGGCTGCCACGGGTGGTACCCCGCATTTTGCGCAGATAGGCCTGCACGGCGCCAAACTGCATCACGCCTGTGCTTCCGAATCAGGCGCCGGCGAATCCTGCGCTGCCGTCAGGCGGGCCAGCGCATGCTGCCAGGCCAGATGATAGACAACCCGGAAATCTTCGGTGCTGATGTCGATATAACCCGGCACCTGGGCCAGTGCGTCGAGAATATCTTCATCGGAGAGTTCCAGGGCTTGCGGTAAGACAACGGTATCGGCAGGCATTCGGCGCGGCCTCAAATCAGGCACTGACAACAAGGCGCTCCATCTTAAAAGAACCCGCTTCGCGCCCCCATCCCTCTTTCGCAGGAAGTGCCCCCCTCCTTTCAGGGGATGTTTCGGATTGGATCAGCCATTGTTTCACCTGTTGAAATCTGGGACGCCGCAAGCAGGGATCACTCCACGGCATCAATCATTGCGTAACTTATTGAATCATCAGTAATCACACCCCTATTCCGGGTCATGCATGTCACCCTGGCACGCACTTCGCGCTAAGGCCTGCCGGCTGGCCAGCCCCATTGGCCATTCAATGCACCCAAGACAATTCGAACCCGGAGACACTCCATGCACACAGCTTTCGTTACCCGCCCCCTGGTCGTTGCCCTGCTGGCCGGCCTTGCTTCCCATGCCCATGCCGTCAGTTTCACCCATGAAGGCGTCACGCTCGATATCAACGGTACGATCAACGGTTTCTACGTAAACCGCGAAGAAAAGACCACCAACCAGAGCACGGGGGTCACCACCCGCAAATCCAACAGCGCCCTTTCCAACGGTCTCCTGCCGGGTTGGATCAACTTTGTCGCCACCACCAAGGTCGACGATATCGACATCAAGGGCCATATCAGCTTTGCGCCGGGCATCAACAGCAACTCCCAGGTCGTCGGCCTGCCGATCGGCAACAATGCAGACGGCAGCGCGGGCAACATCAACCCATACAGCCAGATCGACACCCGTAACGTCTACTTCCAGTTCGGCAACAACGAATGGGGTACCCTGAAGCTCGGGCGTGACATCGGCCTGTTTGCCCAGAACATCATCCTGTCCGACATGACCCTGCTGGGCGTCGGCGGCACCAGTAATGCCGGCATCCCGTACAACACCACCTTCGGCATGATCGGCCACGGCTACATGTACACCGGCTTCCAGCCGCAGATCACCTACACGACGCCGAAGCTGGGCGGTCTCCAGGCAGCGGCCGGGATCTTCCAGCCGAGCAAGTTTGCCGGCGATGAAACCAAGACCCCGGGCTTCCAGGCCAAGGTCGATTACGATTGGCAAGGCAACCTGCCCGGCAAAGTCTGGAGCGGTGTGGTCTCGCAAACGACGAGCTGCTCGACCGAGCCGTGCTCCAAGAAATCCTTCTCCGCCTCCGGCTTCGAACTGGGCGGCAAGCTGAAAATGGGCAACTTCGAGACGGTCGCTTACGCCTTCACGGGCAGCGGTCTGGGTCTTTCCACGGTGGGTGCCCAATTCTTCGGCGGCGGCAACAGCGCCGGCAACAAGACCGATTCGCGCGGCTATTTCCTGCAGGGCACTTACCAGCTCGGCAAGACCAAGCTCGGCCTGAACTACGGTGAGAACCGCGACAAGGACGGCTATGCACTGAGCGGGAGCAGCAGCTCGAACCAGATCAAGAACCGCGCCTACACCCTGGGCGTCTACCACTCGCTGAACAAATTCATCACCCTGGTCGGTGAAATGAACGAAGAGCGCATCACCAACGTGCTCGACAACAACACCAATAACCGGAACCGCACGCTCTCCTTCGGCGGCATCCTGTTCTTCTGATCGCGCTGCGATTGCTTCTCATGCGTCAGGTGTAATCCCTTGCATCTGTATTTGGGCACCCTTCGGGGTGCCCTTTTTTTATCCATGATGACAATTGGATTAACGGAGCCTAGAATCATGTAAATTACATAAACAGGCCCATCATGATCCAGGATCCGATTGCTCAGCAAGCCGCACACCAGCGACAACGCGTCCTGGACATGCAGCAAACCCCCTCCTGTGCCGCTGAGCCGCCGGTTGCCGAATCCCGAGTCACGCCCACCCCGCCAAGCGATCCGGCTGCACTGGAAACATTGCAGACATCGCTGAAAGCCCTGGCCCCCATCCCCTGGCTGACGCATGCCTTGGTCGGCCTGAATATCCTGATTTTCGGTATCACCGCGTATCTGAGCAGCCACGTTGTGCGCATCCCGGCCGACCAATTACTGCGCTGGGGCGGCAATGCCGCCTCGGAGGTCCAGAAAGGCGACCTCTGGCGCCTGATGAGCGCGACCTTTCTGCACGGCGGCGCTCTGCATCTCTTTTTCAACATGCTCGGCCTCTATAGCGCCGGCGTGCTTGTCGAGCGCATCTATGGCCGCCGCTGCTATGCCTTGATCTATCTGGGCAGCGGCTTCGTCGGCAGTGCAGCAAGCCTGCATTACGCGGCACAGAACGCCGTTTCGATCGGCGCATCCGGGGCTGTGTTCGGGATCACGGCGGCGTTGCTGGTCGGCATTTTCGAGCATCGTCATCGCCTGCCCGAAACCTTCAGCCGCCCCCTGCTGACCAATCTCGGCATTTTCATCGTCTCGGCCCTGGTAAACGGGTTTACCCACAGCGGCATCGACAACGCCGCCCATATCGGCGGCTTGCTCACGGGGGCAGCCCTGGCCTGGATGCTGCCGGAACGCTTTTCAGCCGACGTCCGGCGCGTGGCAGTGCTGCCCCGTCTTCTGCAAAGCAGTGCCCTGGTCTTGAGCGCCGCCCTCGCCCTCGCCCTGCTTGCCCCGCCGGCCGAGATCGACCAGATGAAACGCCTGAGCGCTCAGGAAAACATGGCCCGTGCGTTCAAGGAATTCGACGCAGCCATGAAAATCATCGCCCAAGAAGAAGCCAATCTGAAATCCGGCCATCTCAGCCTGCGCGAAGCCGATGCCCGCAGTCGCAGCGTGCTCGCCCCGATGATGCAGAACGTGGTCAACAGCTTCTCGCTTACCGATCTCACGCCCAATGACCCGCGCCGCCCGCTCTATCTGACAACGCGCCACCTCTCGGAACTCCTGCTCGAGTCCTTTGCCATGGAGAGCATTTTCTATCCCGGCGATGAAACCCCTCATCCGGTTGATCCCGTACGGATGAACGAGATCGAAGCGGACATCAAGGCCGTCACGCAACGTCTTGAGGCCTTGATTCAAGCGGCGAACAAGCCTGCGGCAAAAACCGAAACCCCGCGCAAATAAACCAGCATGGCCAGGCCGCCCTGGCTAGCCCTCACGAAAACGCGCCAAGGCCCGTCGATCCCGCTTGGTGGGCCGCCCCCGCTGATCTGCAAGCGGCGTTGGTGCAAGACGGCGCAGTTCCGCCTGACGTTCCCGCTCGGCCACGCTCTCCGCCGTTTCTTCATAGAGCAGGCGCGCCTCGCTGGCCGGGCGACGTTGATCACAACTGGCTTTGACGGCCACGACAAAACGCTGCTCGGCGGTACGAATTTCGAGCATCATGCCCGGCCCGACCTCACGCGCCGGCTTGACCACATCGCCGCCGATCCGGACCTTGCCGCCCTCCACCGCTGCCTGGGCCAGACTGCGGGTCTTGAAAAAACGGGCCACCCAGAGCCATTTGTCGAGTCGCATGCGTGCGCCATCCGGTCAAAAAAGCGAATTATGCCCAAATCAGGACGTCGACCGCAGGCCGATCATGCCGGCATGATCCGCTTCGGCTCAAGGTTGCCCTTCCCCCTGCCCCGCCTCCCAGGCCAGCATTGCCAGCTTGCGCTCGCTGCCCCAGCGGTACTGGCCGACCTCACCCCCTTCGCGCAGCACCCGATGACAGGGAATCAGATAGCCCAAGGAATTGGCGGCCAGCGCATTGCCCACAGCACGCGCAGCGGACGGCTGACCAATCTCCGCAGCCAGTTGGCGATAGGAACGCACCTCGCCGGGTGCAATGCGCAGCAAGGCCTCCCAGACCTTGATCTGAAAATTGGTCCCGCGCAGCAGCAGATGCAAGCTGCCCCGCGTCGGCGTCTGCGGGAAAATCCGGGCCAGCCAATCGGTTGCCATCGCGTCGTTTTCCTCGAAATGCGCATGCGGCCAACTGCACCGCAGTGCCGCCAGCATGGCATCGGGGGCATCGTTGAAAAACGCCAGATGGCAAATGCCGCGCGGGGTCCAGGCAATCAGCGCCATGCCGAAAAGCGAGCGCCCCATGCCATAACCCACGCAGAGACCGCGACCGCCCGCCTGGATCTCCCCCGGCGTCATCGCCTCGCACGACACCATCAGATCATGCAGCCGACTACCGCTGCTCAAGCCCGCCTCGGCACAAACAGCGAGGGTATCGCGGGCGGCGCGTAACTGTGCCTTGGCATGCTCCTTGGTCAGATATTGCAGGAAGCGTTTAGGCGATATCCCCGCCCATTCAGCAAACACGCGCTGCAAATGATGCGGGCTGACATGCACTGCCTCGGCCACCGCAGCCAGGCTGGGCTGCCCCCGCGCATGCGCCCGGATGAAGGCGATGGCCTCGGCAACCAAGGCATAGTGGCGTTCCGTGCCGGATTCATCCAGGCGCATCAAGACTCCCTCTCATAGAAAAACACGCTACAGAAGGCGACGGTCAACCCCGTCCATACCCCCAAAATCAGCCCTGCCGACTGCGCCGCGACCACACGGCGCGCACCGGCTATCCGCATGAACAGCACGATAGGCGAGCAGCCCGCCTGCGGGCAATCCGATTCTTGCGCAGAAACACTTTCAGAAATACACACAGAAATACAAGAGCCCGCCCAGAAACGAAAAAGGCCGGGAATCGCTTCCCGGCCTTTTTGCCCAGATTTCCCGGTTGACCGTGGCCAACCGGTGGATCGTGGCGATTACGCCTTCTTGTGGCTTGCCAGACGGGTCCAGGTATCAACCACGGTGTCCGGGTTCAGCGAGATGCTGCTGATGCCCTGATCCATCAGCCATTCAGCCAGATCCGGGTGATCGGACGGGCCCTGACCGCAGATACCGACGTACTTGCCGGCCTTGTTGGCAGCGGAAATCGCCATGGCGAGCAGCATCTTGACGGCCGGGTCGCGTTCGTCGAAGAGGTTGGCCACCAGGCCGGAGTCGCGGTCAAGGCCGAGGCTGAGCTGGGTCAGGTCGTTGGAGCCGATCGAGAAGCCGTCGAAGATCTTCAGGAAATCGTCGGCCAACAGGGCGTTGGACGGGATTTCGCACATCATGATCAGCTTCAGGTCGTTTTCGCCCTGCTTCAGGCCGTGTTCGGCCAGCAGATCGACGACAGCCTGGCCTTCGCCGACGGTGCGGACGAACGGAACCATCAACTGAACGTTGGTCAGGCCCATTTCTTCACGCACGAACTTCATGGCGCGGCATTCCATCTCGAAACAGTCGCGGAAGCTGTCAGCGATGTAGCGGGAGGCGCCACGGAAGCCGAGCATCGGGTTTTCTTCTTCCGGCTCGTAGAGGTCGCCGCCGAGCAGTTTGCGGTACTCGTTGGACTTGAAGTCAGACAGACGGACGATGACCGGGTTCGGCCAGAAGGCGGCGGCGATGGTCGACACGCCTTCCACCAGCTTTTCGACGAAGAAGTCCTTCGGCGTGGCGTAGCCACGGGCACGACGCTTGATCTCGTCGCGCTTGGAGGCCGGCAGACGCTCGACGTCGAGGATGGCCTTCGGGTGAATACCGATCACGTTGTTGATGATGAACTCGACACGGGCCAGACCCACGCCGGCGTTCGGCAGCTGGGCGAATTCGAAGGCCAGTTCCGGGTTGCCGACGTTCATCATGACCTTGACCGGGACGTCCGGCATGGCGGAGATGTCGCGGGTGGTGATTTCGTAGTCGAGACGACCGCGGTAAACGTGGCCGGTATCGCCTTCGGTACAGGAGACGGTGACCACTTCGCCTTCGGACAGGGTCTCGGTCGCGTCGCCGCAGCCGACGATGGCCGGAATACCCAGCTCACGCGCGATGATCGCGGCGTGGCAGGTACGGCCACCGCGGTTGGTGACGATGGCGGAAGCGCGCTTCATGACCGGTTCCCAGTTCGGGTCGGTCATGTCGGCAACCAGCACGTCGCCCGGCTTAACCTGGTCCATTTCCTTCGGATCCTTGACGATGCGGACCGGGCCGACACCAATCTTCTGACCGATGGCACGGCCGGAGGCCAGCACCTTGGAGTAGGACTTCAGCTTGAACTTCTCCTGCTTGCCGGCGGCAGCCTGGGACTGCACGGTTTCCGGACGGGCCTGCAGGATGTACAGCTTGCCGTCGACACCGTCCTTGCCCCACTCGATGTCCATCGGACGCTGGTAGTGCTTTTCGATGATCTGGGCGTAGCGGGCCAGTTCCATGACTTCTTCGTCATTGATCGAGAACTGGTGACGCAGGGATTCTTCGACGTCCTCGGTGATCGTGGACTTGCCGGCAACCTTCTCGGGCGAGAAGGTCATCTTGATCATCTTGGAACCGAGGTTGCGACGCACGACGGCCTTCTTGCCGGCGTCGAGCATCGGCTTGTGCACGTAGAACTCGTCCGGATTGACTGCGCCCTGCACGACGGTTTCACCCAGGCCGTAGGAGGAAGTCACGAACACGGCATCACGGAAACCGGATTCGGTGTCGAGGGTGAACATCACGCCGGCCGCACCCTTGTCGGAGCGGACCATGCGCTGGATACCGGCAGAGAGGGCCACGTCAGCGTGCAGGAAGCCCTTGTGCACGCGGTAGGAAATGGCACGGTCGTTGTACAGGGAAGCAAACACTTCCTTGATCGCGTGCATGATGTTTTCCAGGCCGACGATGTTCAGGAAGGTTTCCTGCTGACCGGCGAAGGAAGCATCCGGCAAGTCTTCAGCGGTGGCGGAAGAGCGCACGGCGAAGGACATGTCGGCATTGGATTCGGCCACCAGGCGCTGGTACTGCTCGGTGATGGCGATGGTCAGTTCCATCGGGAACGGGGTATCGAGCACCCACTGACGGATCTCGGCACCGGTCTTGACCAGGGCATTCACGTCTTCAACGTCCAGCGCATCGAGGGCGGCGTTGATCTTGGCGTCCAGGCCGGACTGTGCCAGGAAGACACGGTAGGCGTGGGCCGTGGTGGCAAAACCGCCCGGCACGCGCACGCCGGTGTCGGCGAGCTGGGAGATCATTTCGCCCAGCGAGGCGTTCTTGCCGCCGACTTGCTCGACGTCCGTCATGCGCAGTTTTTCGAACGGGATGACCAATGCTTCCATTGCTGTTTCCTTTCGGGGATCGGATTTAAAAAGAGGTCAATCAGGAAGGTGAAAACTCGGAGGAGAGACGGCGCTCGGCCGTCTCGCGGCGGGCAACGGAACGCAGGGTCTGGGCCAGCGTTTCGCGCACGAAATCGATATGGGTTTCAGCAGCCGAACGAGCGGCCTGCGGCTTCTTGTCGCGCACGGCCTCGAAAATGGCGGTGTGCTGGGTCATCAACAGACGGCTGGCGGCCGGCACGGTCTTCAGCTCACCCAGGTTGAGACGGATGTTGTCCTGCATCAGATTGAGCAAGGCGCCCGACAGATGACCGATCAGCACGTTGTGCGCGGCATCGCCGATGGCCTGGTGAAAGGCGATGTCGGCTTCAGAACGCTGCACCGTGTTGTCGGACTCAAATGCGGCCATCAAGGCGCTGTAGGCCTTCTCCAGACGCATCAGGTCAGCCTCGGTCGCCCGCTCGGCGGCCCACTCGGCTGCCTGGCCTTCCAGCATGCGGCGGAATTCCAGCATGTCTTCGCGCAGGTTCGGGTGATTCAGCATCATCTCGGCCCAGGGGTCGGAAAACGCGGATTCGAGTTTTTCCGTGACATAGGTGCCGCCGCCCTGACGGCTTTGCACCAGCCCCTTCGAGGCCAGCTTCTGAATGGCTTCGCGCAGACTCGGACGGGAAACGCCCAAATCCGCCGCAAGCTCGCGCTCGGGCGGCAGGCGATCGCCGGGCTTCAATGAGCCCTCGAGGATGCGCCCCTCCAGCGTGGAGGCGATGGCATCCGAAATACGCGTGACCTGCAGTTTGCCGGACATTGGTAAGACCACCATGATTGGTAAGACCAGGCAATTCTAACCAGCCATTTGAGAATCCGCAAGCATAGGATTTTCCCTAATGCGATTGACTAAGTCCCGGTATTCACGTAAATTTTCCAAAACGCAAATGATTGGTCATACCAATTTACCTTGATTGACCAAAACCGTTTGCAGTAATTATCAATAATGCATCCAGACGGAGACGACATGACCACCACACCCACGCCGCCGACCCGACCCGGCGATGTCTATTTCTTCGCCACCTGCGTGGTGGATCAGTTTTTCCCGGGTGCCGGCCTGGATGCCATCACCCTGCTCGAACGCGAAGGGATTCGCGTGCATTTCCCGGAAGATCAGACCTGCTGCGGTCAACCTGCCTACAGCAGCGGATTTCCCGAAGAAGCCCGCAAAGTGGCTGCGCACCAACTGAGCCTGTTCCCCAATGACTGGCCTGTCGTCGTGCCGTCCGGCTCCTGCGCCGGCATGATGAAACACCACTACCCGACGCTGTTCGCCGATGATCCGGTGCGCAAGGCCCAGGCCGACGCCCTCTCGGCCCGTGTGTATGAATTCACGCAATTTCTGGTCGAGGTCCTGGATTTCAAACCGGAAGATACGGGTGCGGACTGCAAGGTCGTCCTCCATACCTCGTGCTCGGCCCGCCGCGAAATGGGCGTGCATGTCACGGGCAAGCGACTGATCGGCGACCTGAAGCAGGTCACGCTGGCCCAGCAGGACCACGAATCCGAATGCTGTGGCTTTGGCGGCACCTTCTCGGTCAAGCAGCCGGAAATCTCGGGCGCCATGGTCGAAGACAAGGTCAAGGCCCTGAAGGCCACCGGCGCCGAGCGCGTGGTCAGCGCCGACTGCGGCTGCCTGATGAACATTCTCGGCCACGCCAAGTGGCAGGATGAGCAAGCTGGCTGCAGCACGCCCAGCCTGCCGGGCGAGCACATTGCCAGCTTCCTGTTGCGCCGGACCAGCAAAGGAGCTGCACGATGAGCGCCCGCGACCGCATCCTCGCCAAATTGCGTGCTGCCGCCCCGTCGACCGTCGGCGCCCAGCCCGATGTCGCCAGCTGGTATGCCACCTATCGCCAGGCCGAGAGCGCCTCCGAGAAAGCCAAGCGCTTCCGTCATTTCATCGAACTGGCCCACGCCGAAGTGCACAGCGTGCATGCCGGCAACTGGCTGAGCACCCTGACCACCGTCCTGCGCAACAAGGGCCTTGACCAGATTCTGGTCAGCGAGGACACCACGCATGGCTGCGCCGTGCTCGACGAATTGCCGCCGCAGGGCTTCACCTGTCAGACCTACGACATGGGGATCGAAGCCTGGAAAAGCGAGATGTTCAATGCCACGCCGGCCAGCCTGACGGCCGCCCGCGCCGCCATCGCCGAAACCGGCACGCTGATCCTGTGGCCCGATGCCGCCGAGCCGCGCCTGATGTCGCTGGTGCCGCCGGTACACATCGTGCTGCTGGAAGCCCTCCGCATCTACAACACATTCCATGAAGCCATGACGGCGGAAGGCTGGGCCAACGGGCTGCCGACCAACGCCCTGCTCATATCCGGCCCCTCGAAAACGGCCGATATCCAGCAAACCCTGGCCTATGGCGCGCACGGTCCGAAAGAACTGGTCGTGCTGATGATGGAGGAGGACGCAGCATGAGCCAGCAACCGCTTCATTTCATGCCGAACGACGGCTTCCGCGACCGGGCCAAGAGCGTCGTCGAGAACCCCTTCCTGCGCCAGAGCTTCCGTGGCGCCATGGATTTCCTGATGAGCAAGCGCGCCGCCCAGTTCCCCGACCCGGTGGAACTGGAAAGCCTGCGCAGCCTGGGCGAACAGATTCGCCAGTACAACCTTTCCCGCCTGCCGGAGCTCCTGGTCCAGCTGGAGTCCAATCTGACCCGGAACGGGGTTCAGGTGCACTGGGCCGAAACGCCGGAAGAAGCCAACGCGATCATCCTGGGTATCTGCCAGAAGGTCTCGGCCAAGCTGATGGTCAAGGGCAAGTCCATGGTCAGCGAGGAAATCGAGCTGAACCACGCTGCCGAAGCCGCCGGGATCGGTGCGCTCGAGTCGGACATGGGCGAATACATCGTCCAGCTCGCCCATGAAAAGCCGTCGCACATCATCATGCCGGCGATTCACAAGACCAAGGAAGAAATCGCCCGCCTGTTCGCCGAGAACGTGCCGGGTGTCGAGTACACCGACAACGTCGATGCACTGATCCAGATCGGCCGCAACGTGCTGCGCCAGAAATTCCTGGAAGCCGACGTCGGTCTCTCCGGCGTCAATTTCGCCGTGGCCGAAACCGGCACGCTCTGCCTGGTCGAAAACGAAGGCAATGGCCGCATGTGCACGACCGCCCCGCCGATCCACATTGCCATCACCGGCATCGAGAAGATCGTCGAAAAGCTGGAGCACGTGCCGCCGCTCTACTCGCTGCTCACGCGCTCGGCAACCGGCCAGAACATCTCGACCTACTTCAACATGATCTCCGGGCCGCGCAAGCCCGGCGAAAAGGATGGCCCGGGTGAAGTCCATCTGGTCCTGCTCGACAACGGGCGCAGCCAGGCCTACGCCGATGAGCAACTGCGCAAGACCCTGCAATGCATCCGCTGCGGCGCCTGCATGAACCACTGCCCGGTCTACACGCGCATCGGCGGCCATGCCTACGGCACGACCTATCCGGGTCCGATCGGCAAGATCGTCTCGCCGCACATGCTCGGTCTGGAGGCCACTGCCGACATGCCGACCGCCTCCTCGCTGTGCGGCGCCTGCGGGGAAGTCTGCCCGGTCAAGATTCCCATCCCGGAACTGCTGGTCCGCCTGCGTACCGAATCCTTCTCCGCCCCCAAGGCCAATCCGGCCATGCGCGGTCAGGGGGCCGGCCACCGGCCGCTGATTTCGGCGATCTGGCGTGCCTGGGCCACGGTCTATGGCAATCCCGGCGTGTATCGCGCCGTGTCCTGGCTGACCAGCCGCTTCCACTGGCTCACCCCGCGCCGGCAGGGCGGATGGACGCGCGTCCGTACACCGCTGCAACCCGCTCCCAAGCGCCTGCGCGACCTGATCAAGGAAAAGCACTAATCCCTCTTACCCGGAGAACCAGTTTCAGAACTGGCCATCCGGGATTTTTTTGACTGAACGCCTCAGCCCGTCCGCCGAATCACATCTCCCGCAGTCATCTATAAGACAGAAGAGACCATGAACACCTTGATTTCCGCCCTTCAGGCCGCCCTGCCCGCCCGCCAGGTCATCACCGACGATTTGCGCCGCCTTGCCTATGGCACGGATGCCAGCTTCTACCGCCTGATTCCGCAGGTGATCGCCGTCGTCGAATCCGAGGCAGAAGCCCGCCAGGTGCTGCTCACCGCGCGCCAGCACAAGACGCCCGTCACCTTCCGAGCAGCGGGTACCAGCCTTTCCGGACAAGCCATTTCGGACGGCGTACTCGCCCTGATCGGCGAGGGCTTTGCCACTTTCGAACTGGCCGACGATGCCAGTCAGGTCCGCGTCGGGCCTGGCATGGTCGGCGGCGAGGTGAATCGCCGCCTGGCCCCGCACGGCAAGAAGATCGGCCCCGACCCGGCTTCCATCGGCGCGGCCAAGATTGGCGGGATTGCCGCCAACAACGCCTCCGGCATGTGCTGCGGCACCGCCCAGAACAGCTACAAGACCCTGGCCGGTCTGCGCGTTATGCTGGCCGACGGTACCGTGCTCGACACCGAAGACCCGCTGTCGATTGCCGCCTTCAGCCAATCGCACGCCGTCCTGCTCGGCGAACTGGAGCGTCTGGGACAACACACCCGGGCCAATACGGCGCTGGCCAACCGCATCCGCCACAAATTCAAGATCAAGAACACCACTGGCTACAGCCTGAATGCCCTGGTCGACTACGAAGACCCGATCGATATCCTGGCCCATCTGATGATCGGCTCGGAAGGCACGCTCGGTTTCATCTCGCGCATCACCTACCAGACTGTGCCGGAAGATCCGTACAAGGCCTCTGCCCTGGTTTTCTTCCCGGACATCCGCAGCGCCTGCGATGCCGTGGTGCGCCTGAAACCGCAGCCGGTCTCCGCCGTCGAACTGCTCGACCGTCCCGCCCTGCACTCGGTCGAAAACAAGCCGGGCCTGCCGCCTGTCATCCGCGCACTGGGTGAAGACGCCGCCGCACTCCTGATCGAAGTCCGCTCGCCGACGGTCGACGGCCTGAACGAGAAGATTTCCGCCGTACTCGCCGCCATGGCGGGCGTGCCGACGGTCGAGCCGGTGGTCTTTTCGACCGACCCGGCGACCTGCGACATGTACTGGAAAGTGCGCAAAGGCACCTTCCCGGCCGTCGGCGCCATGCGTCGTACCGGCACGACGGTACTGATCGAGGATGTCGCCTTCCCGGTGGAGTCGCTGGCCGATGCGACCCTCGATCTGCAACAACTGATGCGCCACCACGGCTATCACGAAGGCATCATTTTCGGTCACGCACTGGAAGGCAACCTGCATTTCGTGATCACCCAGGACTTCGGCGACGCCAGCGAGATCGACCGCTACGCCCGCTTCATGGACGATCTCTGCAAACTCGTGGTGGAGAAATACGACGGTTCGCTCAAGGCGGAGCACGGCACCGGCCGCAACATGGCCCCGTTTGTCGAGATGGAATGGGGCAAGGAGGCCACCGACCTGATGCGCCGGATCAAGCAGCTCTTCGATCCGGAAACCCTGCTCAATCCGGGCGTGATCATCAACGACAACCCGCATGCCCACCTGGAAAACCTGAAGCCCATGCCGGCCGCGGAAGACATCGTCGACCGCTGTATCGAGTGCGGTTTCTGCGAGCCGCTCTGCCCCTCGCACCGCCTGACGCTCTCGCCGCGCCAGCGCATCACCAGCATCCGCGAACTGTCACGCCGTGCTGCCGCAGGCGAACACGCCGGTCAGATGGGCGAGGACTACGCCTACATGGGGCTCGACACCTGCGCCGGCTGCGGCCTGTGCTCGACGGCCTGCCCGGTGGGCATCGATACCGGCGACCTCACCCGCCGCCTGCGCGGCCGTCGCCTCAGCGAGACGAGCCGGACGGTCAACACCTGGATTGGCGAACATTTCGGCACCTTTACCGGCGCTGCCCGCCTGGGATTGAAAATCGGCCATGCCGCCACCAACATCATCGGAGAAGGCATGGTCAAACGGATCGCCGGCGCCGCCTGGCGGAACAACATGCCGCAGCCCGGCAAGGCCCCTGCTGCGCGTCAGGCACAAGGCGATCCGGTGGTTTACTTCCCGACCTGCGGCGCGCGCATTTTCGGCCCGAGCCATACCGGCGAAGCCCAGTTGGGTGACGTGATCCAGACCCTCCTGATCCGTGCCGGCTACGCGCCGATTCTGCCGGAGGGCTTCGATACCCTGTGCTGCGGTCAGATGCTGGCCAGCAAGGGGATGCAGGAAGAAGCCGAAGACATGGCCAATACCCTGGAAGCCGCCCTGATGAAGGCTTCAGACAATGGCCGCATCCCGGTGATCATGGATGCCAGCGCCTGTTCCGCCCGCATGCACAAGCACCTTGCCGGCAAGCTCAAGCTCTACGACTTCCACGAATTTGCCCACGACGCGCTGTTGCCGCGCCTGATGATCACCAAGCAAGCCGAGCCCGTTGCCCTACATGTCAATTGCAGCGTCAAGCGTACCGGCAGCGATGCCAAACTGCGTGCCCTGCTCCAGGCCTGCGCCGAGCAGGTCATCGAACCGACTGCCGTAACCTGCTGCGGTTTCGGCGGTGATCGCGGCTTCCAGGTACCGGAGCTCAACCAGCACGCCCTGCGCCACATTCATGATGCACTGCCCGCCCATTGCGCGTGCGGTGTTTCCACCAACCGCACCTGCGAGATCGGCCTGACCGCCGAAACGGGCCACACCTACCGTTCCGTGGCCTATCTCCTCGAAGCGTGCTCGCGCCAGGAGGATGCAATGGCTTGCTAAGGGGGGGACCAGAAAAACAAAACGGCATCGAGGTTCCAGCTCGATGCCGTTCAAGAGACAACATTTCTACAGGTGCCGCCGGAGATCGGCAAATCAGCTGACGGCAACCTGACCATTTTTTGTTATGAGGGCAATTGTATGACTTGGCAAATGAATGTCGACCCGCTCGGCAACATCGGCCTGTCCGCGCTCGTCGCGGCCATTCCTATTTTCTTCCTGTTCTGGGCGCTGGCCATCAAGCGCATGAAGGGCCATTTTGCCGCCATGGGCGGTACCGGCCTGGCGGTGCTGATCGCCATTTCCGTGTATCAAATGCCGGTCGATCTGGCCGCACTCTCCACGCTGTATGGCGGTGCCTTTGGTCTCTTCCCGGTGTGCTGGATCGTCATCACCGCGTTGTTCATTTACAACATGTCGGTCAAGACCGGCCAGTTCGAGGTCATCAAGAACTCCCTGGCCTCGATCTCCGATGACCGTCGTCTGCAGGCCCTGCTGATCGCCTTCTCCTTCGGCGCCTTCATTGAAGGCGCCGCCGGTTTCGGTACGCCGGTCGCGATCACCTCCGCCATGCTGGCCGGCCTGGGCTTCAACCCGCTCTACGCCGCGTCGATCTGTCTGCTGGCCAATACCGCCCCGGTCGCCTGGGGCGCCATCGGCATTCCCATCGTGGTCGGCGGTCAGGTTGCTGGCATCCCGGATCTGGCCCTCTCCCAGATGGTCGGCCGCACCCTGCCCATCCTCTCGGTCTTCGTCCCGCTCTACCTGGTCGTGCTCATGGCCGGCTGGAAAAAGGGCCTCGAAGTCTGGCCGGCCTGTCTGGTCAGCGGCGGTTCCTTTGCCATCGCCCAGTTCTTCTCCGCCAACTCGCCGCTCACCGCACCGCTGCTGCCGGACCTGATCGCCTCCATCGCCTCCATCATCTGTACGGTGGCCTTCCTGAAGGTCTGGCATCCGAAGGAAAGCTGGCACTTTGCCGATGAGCCGAAGCGTGAAGGCAAGGCGAAGCTGATGTATTCCGGCGGCCAGATCTTCCGTGCCTGGGCCCCGTTCATCATCCTCTCGCTGTTCGTCTGCGCCTGGGGCATCAAGCCGGTCAATCAGGCCCTGGACCAGATCACCAAGCAGTTCTTCGACTTCGCCTTCCCGATCGCCGGCCTCGACAAAATGGTCATCGACCAGGCTGGCAAGGCCAAACCGGCCGTCTTCAAGTTCAACGTCCTGTCGGCAGCCGGTACCGCCATCCTCTTCGCCTGGTTCTTCTCCATCATCGTGATGGGTGCCTCCCTGAAGACCGCCGGTGCCGTCGCGCGCGATACCTTGAAGACCCTCGCCTGGCCGATTGTCACCATCGCCACCATCCTGGGCTTTGCCTACATCATGAACTTCTCCGGCATGGCGATCACGCTGGGCTACGCCGTCGCCACGACGGGCGCCGCCTTCCCGTTCTTCGCCGCCCTGCTCGGCTGGCTGGGTGTGTTCATGACCGGTTCCGACACCTCGACGAATGCGCTGTTCGGCAAGCTGCAGGCCGTGACCGCCGAAAAAATCGGCATCGATCCGGTGATCACGATGTCCGCCAATACCTGCGGCGGCGTCTGCGGCAAGATGATTTCCCCGCAATCGATCTCGGTGGCCACCGGCTCGACCGGCATGGTCGGTCGCGAATCGGAAATCTTCCGCTTCACCTTCAAGCACTCGATCGCCATGGCCATCATCGTCGGCATCCTGCACATGCTGTGGGCCTACGTCTTCCCGGGCATCGTGCCGGTCTACGTGAAGCCGGTGGCGGCTGCCGCAGCCGCTGTCGCCAGCGCCGCCCAGGCCGGAATCAACCCGGATGGCCTGATGTGGCTGGGCATTTTCCTCGGCATCATCAGCTGCGTCACCTTCGCAGCCCGTGCCCTGGGTGCCAACCTGGCCGCACCGGTCGAAGGCCACGACGAAGTGCATTTCCACTAAGGATCAGGACCCGGCCATGCCCAGCGGCATGGCCGCCCTGACCGCCGGGCCGGTCATGTTGAGGATTTCCCTAACTGCACCGGCCCGGCCAAGCTGTTAATTTCATGCCACTTTGATCCTGCCTGGAGGCGTTTTCCCATGTACAAGAACATTCTGGTTGCCATCGACGATAGCGAAACCTCGCGCTGCGCGCTCAAAGAGGCCCAACACATCGCGCGGACCAGCCAAGCCAAGCTGTACATCGCCCATGTGGCCGATGAAACCCTGCTTAACATCCACGGCCATGCACTGACCGCCGTCGCCAATATCGATCAAGCCGCCGCCAACATCGTCAAGGCCGGCCAGAAGCTGGTCGATGACGCCGTTGCTGCCAGCGCGGACATTCAGGTTGAAGGCCTGATCATCGAAGCCAAGCAGCGCCGCGTCTCCGAAACCATTGCCGACAAGGCCAAGGAACTCGGTGTCGATCTGATCGTCATCGGCCGCCACGGTCAACGCGGTCTGGCCACCCTGATTCTCGGCTCTGTGGCCGAACAACTCGCTAAAATCTCCGACGCCTCCGTACTCCTCGTCAGAAAGCACTAAATGTCACGACACACGCTCGATACCCACAAGGACGAACCCCTTCGCAACGACATCCGCCTCCTTGGCCGCATCCTGGGTGATACGGTCCGTGAACAGGAGGGCGATGCCACCTTTGAGATCATCGAGCGTGTACGCCAGACGGCCATCCGCTTCGCCCGCGACGGTGACCCTGCCGCCCGGGCCGAGTTGGCCACCCTGCTCGACCCCCTGCCGCGCGACACGACGCAAGCCGTGGTGCGTGCCTTTTCCTACTTCCTGCAGCTGGCCAACATCGCCGAAGACGAGCACCACATCCGCCGTCGTCGTGCCCACGACCTGGCCTGTTCGCCCCCGCGCGAAGGCAGCCTGATCCACGCCCTGGACACGCTGGCCGCCGCCGATGTCTCGGCCGACACCCTGGCCGATTTCTTTGCCCACGCGCTGGTCGCACCGGTGCTCACCGCGCACCCGACCGAAGTCCAGCGCCAGAGCCTGATCAAGAATCATCGCGAAATCGAGCGCCTGCTCGACCAGCGCGAGCGCATGCAGCTGACGCCGGAAGAACTGGCCGAGAACGACTGGGCGCTCGCCAACGCCATCCTGACCCTGTGGCAATCGCGCATGCTGCGTCCGGTGCGCCTCAAGGTCATCGATGAAGTGAAGAACGGCATGTCCTATTTCAAGGAAACTTTCTTCACCGAATTGCCGCGCCTCTACATTCAGGCCACCGAGCAGCTGCAAAAGCGCTTCCCGGACAAGGTCTGGGCGCTGCCCCCCTTCTTCCGCGTCGGTTCCTGGATCGGTGGCGACCGTGACGGCAATCCCTTCGTCACCGCCGACATTCTGAAAGAAGCCCTGCGTTTGCAGTCGACCGCCGCCCTCCAGCATTACCTGGCGGAAATCCACGAGCTGGGCGGCGAACTGCCGCTCTCCGAGCTGCTGGTCAAGATCACGCCGGAACTCGCGTCGCTCGCCTACAAGTCGACCGATCAATCACCCCAGCGCGCCGATGAGCCCTACCGCAAGGCGCTCTCCCACATCTACGCCCGTTTGGCCGCCACCCTGCGCACCCTGGACGGCAGCGAGCCGCTGCGTCACGAGACCGGCCAGGCAGCCCCTTATGCCCACGCCGAGGCCCTGCGCCACGATCTGAAAATCCTGCGCAATTCGCTCAAGCTGAACGGCAGCGCCCTGATTGCCGGTGGACGCCTGCGCCGCCTGCTGCGTGCCGTGCAAATTTTCGGCTTCCACCTCGCGCCGATCGACCTGCGCCAGAACTCGGACGTCCACGCCCGCAGCGTCGGCGAACTGCTCGCCAAAGCAGGCCGCTGCGCCGATTACGCCAGCCTGCCGGAAAACGAGCGGATTCAGCTGTTGACCGCCGAGATCGCCACGCCGCGCCCACTCTACTCCGCCTACATCGAGTACAGCGAAGAAACCCGTGGCGAACTGGACATCTTTTTCAACGCCCGCAGCCTGCGCCAGCGCTACGGCGCCGCCGCGCTGCCCAACTGCATCATCTCGAAGACGGACGGCGTTTCCGACCTGCTCGAACTCGCCCTGCTGCTCAAGGAAGCCGGGCTGCTCCTGCCGGCCGTCGGCGACACCCCGGCCCGCCTGGATGTGAACATCATCCCGCTCTTCGAAACCATCGAGGATTTGCAGAAGAGCGCCGCCACCATGGACGCGATCTTTGCCCTTCCCGGCTACCGCGCCCTGATTGCCGGTCGCGGCAACGAGCATGAAGTCATGCTCGGCTATTCCGACTCCAACAAGGATGGCGGCTTCCTGACCTCGGGCTGGGAACTCTACAAGGCCGAAATCGCGCTCACCCGCGTTTTCAGCCAGCACGGCGTCCGCCTGCGCCTCTTCCACGGGCGCGGCGGCTCCGTCGGTCGCGGCGGCGGCCCGTCCTACCATGCCATCCTGGCCCAGCCGGCCGGTGCCGTCTCCGGCCAGATCCGCCTGACCGAGCAGGGCGAAGTCATCTCCACCAAGTACGGCAACCCGGATACCGGCCGCCGCAACCTGGAAGTGCTGCTTGCCGCCACGCTGGAAGCCAGCCTGACCGACCACGAAAACAAGGTCGAGCCGGCCGAACAATTCCACGGCATCATGGACGACCTCTCCCTGCGCGCCTTCCAGGCCTATCGCGGCCTGGTCTACGAAACGCCGGGGTTCACGACCTACTTCCGCCAGTCCACCGTCGTTTCGGAAATTGCCTCGCTGAATATCGGCAGCCGTCCGGCCTCGCGCAAGGCCTCCGACCGCATCGAGGACCTGCGTGCCATTCCCTGGGTCTTCAGCTGGGCGCAATGCCGCCTGATGCTGCCGGGCTGGTACGGCTTCGGCTCGGCGGTCGACGGCTTTTTGCAAGCCAATCCGGACGGGCTGGCCACGCTGCACCGCATGGTCAAATCCTGGCCCTTCTTCAAGAGCCTGCTCTCGAACATGGACATGGTGCTGGCCAAGACCGACCTCGCCATTGCCTCGCGCTATGCCGAACTGGTCAGCGACGCCGGCCTGCGTGACCGGATTTTCGGGCGCATCCGCGAGGAATGGGAACTGACCCGCCGCCACCTGCTCGCCCTGCTCGAACAGGACGACCTGCTGGCCGACAACCCGATGCTGCAGCAATCCCTGAAACTGCGCCTGCCCTACATGGACCCGCTCAACCACCTGCAAGTCGAGTTGCTCAAGCGCTACCGCGCCGGCGAAACCGACGAACGCGTGGCACGCGGCATCCACATTTCGATCAACGGCATCGCCTCCGGCCTGCGTAACAGCGGCTGATTCATCCGATACCCGGACAGTCGGGGGCGGCAAGGGGTAAACTTCCCCTTTCCGCCTCCGGCATGGACTTTTCACTCATGATCAAACGCACCGTATTCTTTGTTTCCGACGGCACCGGCCTGACCGTTGAAGCCTTGGGCCACAGCCTGATGAGCCAGTTCGAGGATGTCGAATTCAAGCAGATCCGCATCCCCTTCCTCGACAGCGTGGAAAAAGCCCAGGATGCCGTGGCCCGCATCAACGCCCAGGGCGAATCCGACGGCATGCGCCCCATCGTCTTCACCACGCTGGTCAATCCGGATGTGGCCAAGCTGGTGCACCAGGCGGACGCCTTCTGCCTCTCCTATTTCGACACCTTCCTGGCCCCGCTGGAAGCCGAGCTGGGCCAGCATTCGAACCACACCGTCGGCCGTTCGCACGGCAGCGCCGACAGTTCCGACTACAAGCAGCGCATCGAGGCCATCAACTACACGCTGGCTCACGATGACGGCATCACCGACCGTGATCTGGAAGCCGCCGACGTCATCTTGGTCGCGGTTTCCCGCTGCGGCAAGACGCCGACCTCGCTTTACCTGGCCATGCAGTTCGGCCTCAAGGCCGCCAACTTCCCGCTCATCCCGGAAGACTTCGACCGCGGTCGACTGCCCGGCACGCTCGAAAAGCATCGCGCCAAGCTCTTCGGCCTGACCATCCAGCCCGAGCGCCTGGCCCAGATCCGCGAAGAGCGCCGCGCCGGCAGCAAGTACGCGTCGCTCGCCAACTGCCGCTTCGAGATCGCCGAAGCCGAAAAGATGATGCGTCGTGAAGGCATCCGCTGGCTGGACTCCTCGACCAAGTCGATCGAGGAAATCTCGACCACCATCCTGCAGGAACTGAAACTGCGCTGAGATGAGCGGCATCACCGATCTCGCGACCCTGTTGCGCAGCATGACGCCGGCCTTGAACGCCGGCGAATACTGCTTCGCCACCCTGCCGCCGGATCACCCGCTACCGCTCACTGCCTGCATCGCCACCCTGCTCGAACGCGAAGGCAGGTCGGTGGTGCTGAGCACGGAAGACGCCGCACAGTGGCAGCTTGCGGCGCAGTTTCCCTGCGCCTGGATCACCCTGACCGTCCACTCCGCCCTGCATGCAGTGGGGCTGACGGCGGCAGTTTCACATGCCCTTGCCGAAGCGGGCATTGCCTGCAACGTGGTAGCAGGCAATTGCCACGATCACCTCTTCGTCCCCTACGCGGCGGCTGAGCGGGCCATGCACATCCTGAACCGGCTGGCAGAAACGGCCTGATCCACCCTCCGGGCCATCAGCCCGGAGAGAATCGTTGGCAATCAGACCTTGTACTGGCTCACCACGCCCTGCACCTGACCCGACAATTGCGCCAAGTCACCGGCTGTGCCCGCCGTGCCATGGGCGGCGGCGCTGTTTTCTTCCGCCATCTGGGCAATTTGCTCAACCTGCTGGGCAATCACCGTGCTGGCCGCACTCTGCTCGCGAATCGCATCCGAAATATCTGCAACCATGGCTTGCATGTGGGCCGCATCGCGCTGAATGTCGCTGATTGCCTCACGTGCGGATTCGGCACCGGCCACCCCAACGCCGACCTGTGCCTCGACGGCCTGGATTTCCTGCACGGCAGCCCGGGCGCCGCTCTGCATGTCGAGGATGGTCGATGCGATTTCCTGGGTCGATTGCGTGGTGCGCTCCGCCAGCTTGCGTACCTCATCGGCCACGACGGCAAAGCCCCGCCCCTGCTCGCCTGCCCGGGCAGCCTCGATGGCGGCGTTGAGTGCGAGCAGGTTGGTCTGGTCCGCCACTTCCTTGATCACCGCAACCACATCGCTGATTTTCTCGCTCTGCTGCTCAAGCACCATCATCTGGGCCGAGGCGGTATGCACCGTGCGGGCAATGTCATTGATGTCGGCCACGGTCCGGCCGATGATTGCCTGACCACGCTCGGCGCTGTGACTGGCTGCACGCGACAATTGATCGGCTTCCGTGGCGCGGTCTGCGACGTGCCCGATACTCACCGTCATTTCCTCGACACATGCCGCCATGGCCGATGCAGACTCGCTCTGTGCGGACGAGGCTTGAGACATCTGCTCGGCGGTGGCAGCAAGCCGGGCGGAAGCCGCATTGACTTCACCGCTGCGCCCGGACAACTCGACGAAATTGCCTTGCAAGCGGGCCAGCAGCCGATTGAATGCCGTCACCGTCCGGGTAATCTCATCCTCGCCATTCACCGACAATCGATGCCGGAAATCGAGCTGCGACTCGATATGGCCAAATGCCGCCACCATCGCACTCAAGCCTTGCGAGACCGTGCGAATCATCGTCAGGCCGAGCACGCCTGAAATCAGCATGGCCACCACCAGCACCAGGACAGCCATCCGCTCGGCCTGTTCGGCACTCGATGCAGCCTGTGCAGCCTGTCGGGCTGCGAGTTCATGGTTGTAGGCAGCATGGGCCTGCATGTTCTGCACCAGGCCGAGGATCACCGGCCTCAGGCGCTGGCTTTCCTGCTGGGCCTCGAGTTGATGACCATTCTGCACTGCCGTCATGATGCGCTGGACGCCCACGGCGTACTCGCTACTCAAGGCCACCGATTTATTCAGCAAGGCGCGATCCTGCTCATCGGCGACAAAGCGCTCGTAACCGCGCAGGCTCTCCTGCAACTCAAGGATGTAGCCCTGATATTCGCGGGCATTGTTTTCCCGCTGCTCAGGGGCAACGAACAGGTAACGGGTGGCCGGCACGCGCGCCAGGAGAAAAGCCGTCTGGGCGTGCTCCAGGGATTTCAGCGAGGGCAGAACATTGTCTTCAATCGCAGCAATATTCTGGTTGATCGAGCGAATCTGAAACAGACCCCATCCCCCTTGCAGCAGGAGTGCGCTGCAACACACCCCAAGCAACAGGAGCAAGCGACGCGCAATACTCATGACAGCCATCCAAGAAACGTAATAAAAATCGAATTATTGGTAGACTCCGGACGGTCAACAGCTAAAAACTACCCAAAACGGGGAAAACTCAAGGAACCAGACACAGTGCATATTCTGCTCAAATCGGCCACTTAAAATGTGCCGAACTCCACCACTGACTATGTTTTCAAAACCGCCAGCGATTATGTTTTTATGTCGCCATGGCGACTCACTCGTAGTGGTTTTTCTGTTCCAGTAAAAAAAAGGGGACAAACTGTCCCCTGTTGTTACCGTGGTCTGTCTCCTGTTGTTACCGGCCGGCTAATGGGTGTCCCCTGTTGTTGTGCTGTTGTACAAACTCGTGTGACCAGATGTCTCAGGGCGTAAACTGCCTCGTGAATGCACTCTGATCTCTTATTGCGCCGTCGACAACGCTAGCAGCGTTCAAAGATCGAACCGCCCACTCTGCGGCAAAGTTTAGGCCAATCTTGTCCCCAACCCCCTCAAGCTTTCTACGCAGCCCGCCGAGATAATGGTCATTCATGCTGCCTGCCATGGTGGATGCCCAAATCGCTCCAAGACTTGTTTTGGGATTGAGCAGTTCTTCAGCAAATTTCTTTCCAAAGCTAGCTATATCGGAAATATTCCCATTCATGACACCTTTAATGCTTTCTGCTAATGGTCCATTTGCTAGAGCGTTAATGAAGGCCGACCATTGTCTCGGTGAAACTTTCATTTCTGGCATAGCGCCCCCTGCCGCTGCAAATAGAGTATCAAGGAGCATGTTTGTAGCGTTTGCCAACTGGGCTCTGTCTGACGAGTAACTCATCTTTACACTCCCACCTTTGGGAACAGTAATTTCGACCTTGGTTTCCTTTGATATGGTGGAGTCTTTAAATCCTTCTTTGCCATCAACCCATTGATCCCATAATTTTTCCTTCATATCCTCGGTTAAGGATGTATTGAGTAGCTTTGGGTCAACCAGTTGAGTATCAACCACATTCCCTTGGGCATCTAGAACTTCAACTGCAACAAATAATGGTCTATTGTTGAACACAGGGAAGGAAAGTTTGGTTGTTCCATCGGACAATATTGTTGTTGTCACTCCGTCAATCAAGTAACCATAGCTTTGCTTCATTCCAAGAATTTCTTTTGTGACGCCACCAAAATACTGCGATGTGTCCACTGTAGTGCTTATAACAGTAACGGGCTTAAGTGACGAAACATAATCACTGAGTCGTTTGGCATTTTCACCATATTTCTCAAGCAATTCCTGTCTAACAAAAGTCGGATCTTCAATCTTCCCATCTAACACGCTCAAAGTAGCTCCTCCACGCATTGTTACCTTGCCTGCCTGGTAGGCAACTTCTGGCTTGTCGTCGCGATTGTCGTAAGCAGGAAGTGTGTATGAGTAGTGCGAATTACCATAGCTGTATCCAGTGCTATGGTTTCTGATGCTAGAAGAATTAATATCCATACTCATTGCTCGAACAGCATGGTTATGGAACTCTATGAAATCCCCATCGTTAGATATAGATTCGTTGTACTTCAGATCAATGGTCAATTTTCCTGTAAAGGCATCAAGTGTGTAGTAATTGCTACCACTTGGCCCAATGGTCACCCAGGATGCAGAATTGTTTATCCTACGGATTGTGACATCTCCGCCTAAGGTCTGAATGGCTCGTCCGTCCAAGATGGCATCCCAAGCACGCAGAGTGACATTGCCACCGTTAGTTGCAATGGCGTAATCATCACTTCCAGATGTTTTGCGAATAAGGATAAGGCCACCAGAAATATCATCCGTGTCAGAATTCATGATTACATTCAGCTTGCCTTTTAAGGACTGAATGGTTTTCCCATAGTTCACATAAATTCCAGAATTCGAAAGTAGACTCAAAGTAGCATCACCACCAGCCGTCTTCAGGATATTACTCTTGACATGAATATCGCCCTGCCCCCCAGTATTGTTGGTACGAATGGTGACATTGCTACCCGTGTTAAGAATATCCTGAATGGCTTGCGATGAGATATTTGTGCTGTTGCTAGCACTAAAATTGCTGACATTAATGCCTGTTTGGGCTTGATTATGGTCGACGATATTGACGCTCACTGGGTCAAACAGTATTGTGCCGCCCTGTGCATTCTTCGAACCTGCGGAGAGTTGGAGTCCAAAGATATCCAGTGCATTTTTCCCTGAGACTTCAATAAAGCCACCAAGCCCATTCCCGTAACCACGGGAAGTGACCGTACCAAACGCCCTTGTGGTGTTATCCGACCACAAAACAACCTTGCCCCCCTTGCCTGCCGTCAAGGCGTCCGCATTAATGACCGCCTCTTTTGCCATATTGGTGAAAGTGGCTGTCTGAACAGGTTTGCTTTCTCGCTGAATACCCAGTTCCGCCATGAGCGCATCGGAGGCTTGGCCTCCCAGGTAATCCCCGCCAACAATTGCCTTACCCCCACCTTGATCGCCCGATACATCAATCAAGGTGCCGGCAAACAGGCCGATCTTTTCCCCGGTGATTTGCACCTTGCCCCCGGTTTGCCCTGCTGCCTTACCAGAAGCATCCAAAGTCCCCGTGTTGCTGACGACACCATGTTGACCGCCAGAAAGGATGATTTCCCCGTTCTGCTGCCCAACGCTGCTGGCTTCAATCAATCCACTCTGGTTGATGACGTTGTGGATCGCATTTTCAGCGGCCTTGGCGGTCAGCAGTACATAACCGCCACTGGCCTGAATTTTTCCTGAGTTTTCAACGAAAGAAGTCAGTTGATTGCCTTCCAGGTCGAAGGCGGTTTTGGCGACTTCGTCAGCCACCATAAAGGTCAGCAGTTCATCGCCGTGAAAATCCAGCGTGAACCCATTGGCAGAGGCCAGAGCGACTTTGCCCAGTTTGGCAGCAATCACACCCCGGTTCGCGACCGAAGGCGCGACAAAGGCGGCAATGCCCGTATCCGCAATTCTGATCAGGCCTTCGTTGATGATCGAAGCGCCGGGCTTGCCTGGGATATTGAACAGGTATTTGCCCGCCATGAAGTCTTCATTGCGGATGTTATGCGTGGAAGCGACCAGGCCCGCGACATCAATCTGGGCATTCTTGCCAAAATAGATGCCATTGGGGTTCACCAGGAAGACCTGGCCATTGGCGGTCAAGCGTCCCAGAATCTGGCTGGGGTCTTGCCCGACCACACGGTTCAAGGTGACGGAGGCAGCGGAAGGCTGGTAATACTGGACGTGTTCATTGGCGCCAATGCTGAACTTCTGCCAGTCGATGATCGCTTTGTCGGTCGTTTGGGTAATGCCAACCTTGGTGGCGCTTTCCTGACGAATGGTGGCGTTACCGGCAACCACCTGCCCCCCGGTCGGGTTGGCAAGGGAATAACCGGGGATAGATGCCAAACCTGCGCTCGCCAGGGCAATCACCAGCGTTTTGACTTTTACGGTTTTTTTCATGTTCAGAACCTCACGGCGATGCTGGCAAAGACACGCGCATCACGGTTGTTTTCATTGGCAACATCACGGGTCATCGGCTTGGAATATTCGACACTGCCGGTCATGTATTTTCCGAGGCCATAACGCACCCCCAAGCCACTTGAAGTCAGGCTTTTACTTTTCTTGTCGGTTGCATTGAGCGGGGTGTGATTGGTGGTTTGGCCACCATCGTAGAAGGTGTAAAGCTGGGCATACTGGAAGGGCGTGTCTTGCGTGTTGAGCGTGTAGCGCAATTCAAGGCTGCCCGCCATGCAGCTATCCCCCATGATTTCCGAAGCATCATAGGCACGGCCGAACTGTTGCCCGCCCAAGCCGCATTCTTCCGAAGACAGCAGCCCACGGTCAGAGTATTGACCCATCAACGCGGCGTTCACTGAGAACTTGCTCAGCATGGGCGAGAAGTAGCTGAGTTCCTGCTTGCGGGAAAGATTGATCGTGATTTTCTGGTAATCAGGGCGACCATCGGCACGGGACTTCAGAGGCGAATTATTGTCGGTCGAGCCCAGGCCTTGAATGCCGTGACTGTATTCAAGCAAAGCCTGATTAATCCCTTCGTAAGCATCGGCGTTGTCATAGTTCAGGCCAATGCGAACGGAGCGGATTTTGTCAAAGGAGGTCGTGGCATTCAGCGACAGGCTTTCCGTGTCCTTCTGGTCATACTTGACATGCGCAGTCAGGTTTTCTTGCCGAGTGCGGATGAAAGGATGGGAAACCTTGGCTGACCAACCTTCGCTTTTGCTGGTCTGATCCAGAAGGCGCAGGGCGGTAGTGCCAGGTTTGGACAGGCTGTTGGTATAACCGAAGGTAAGGGCCGTGCCTTCGTTGCTCAGCAACTCGGTGTGATTGAGCGACCAGTATTGCAATTCGCTGCCTTGTTCAACCGTTGCGTAACCCACCGTGGTTTTGGAGGCGCGGCCCAGCAAACCGTTGATGGAGACATCGCCGTTAAACTGATTTTTACCGACTGCTTTGGTGCCTCGGTTGTCAATGCTGGCACCACCATCAAACTTTGGTGCTTCCTCCACCTTCAGTATCAGGGTGGATGCGGCCGGGGTCTTTTCAGACTGCCGCAGGGTGGAAGTCACTTTGATTGCAAAGCGGTCATTGGCCAGCAATAGATATCGTTCAAGGGTGCTGGCCTTGAGCGGTCGCTCTGCCTTGATCTTCTCACCCATGTAGGCCAGGTATTCCTGCTGGACGTCATTGCCACCTTCGATGATGACTTCATCAACAAAACCTTCAATCACTTGCAACTGAACCATGCCTTCAGCCTGGATGCGCTGCTCCGGGACAATCGCTTTGGAAAGGCCAAAGCCGGCGTCGCCATATTTTTTGGTGATGGCATCGCGAAGCCGATAAATATCCAGCAGCGTGATCTCTTTACCTAAGAGATCTGCCGCCAAGACGGACAACTCGTCAGAAGTAAAGGCGGTGTTTCCCGAAAAAGTCAGACTTTTGAGGTTGAGCTTGACTTGCCCAGCCTGCTCGGGGGGCAGTTGCTCGTTGATTGGAAAAACCAAGGGCTGTGGAACAGATTTTGGCTCTGGCGGTTTCTCAAATCGCTTTTCCAATCGTCCCGCATCTTCCTGCGCAATGGCAAGGAATGGCATAGCCAAGCCTACGCTAAGCGCAAGCAGCTTCTTCTTGGTCTTCATTGAACCTCCTGAGGTTTGATGGCCTGCCTATTGTTTGGCAAGTACACAAATTGCATAGATTTGTCATTTTATGACAAAACCCAATTGGTAAGACAGTCAAGAAATAGGGGGCAAGAGTTTTTTCTTGACATGTAACTTTAGCCGGCTATAGTTATAGCCGTACTCACCAAAAGCCCATATGCCATCCACCGCCCATCTCGCCTCGTTGCATCATGCTGCGTTACTCGCCGGAGAGTCTCGGACATGGGCGCAGATTGGTTTTGTGTTGCATGCGGGAGACGAAGTTGGCGTTTGGAGGGAACAATATCCCTCCTTCACTGACTGGTTGAAAAAACTCAGCGAAGCCCTCCATCTCAAGGAGGCCAGCCTTTGGCGCTATCTTGCCGCATACCGATATTATCTGGAACTGCATGCGAATCTACGGAAACGCTCAATAGCCTGTCCAGAACCGGTGGATTTGCCAGAAACGGTCAGCCCGGAAAACCTGGAACTACTCGGCAAACTGAGTCGAGTCGTTCCAGCAGAGATGCTGCCGGACCTAGCGCAAAGGGTATTGTCAGGTGAGGTTACGCGTGCCGATCTTCGTCAACTTTGGTCTGTTTATCGACCCGCCTTGGCCGGAAGAACAGCGCGAGGCAAGGGCGTCAGCGTACCTCGGGTTAGTCCGGTAAATCCTGTGCAATACCAATCGCTTCTGGAAGCTCAGGTCTTTGCCACGCTATCTACCTCAGGGGTGGAATGGACGGGTATCAGCAAGCCGGCTTATTTTGAGTTTTTCATGGGAGTCAGGCCAGTCTTTCCTGAAGGGGAAAAGAAGCCTTTTGAGTTTGATGCGGTAATCATGGTCGGGCAGAGCAGGCAAGTTTCTCCAACGTTTCATGGCATCGAAATTAGGGGAACACCTTACTTTGGAAAAATTGAGGACTTCCTTCTCCCTCGTATCCCGTATTGCGATTACCTATGGGTTGCGACGTGCGGTGCAGGCTATGGCCATCGAGGCGAGGTAACCGTACCTGATTACGTAGGCTTGCTGGACGTGAGCGATGGGAGAATTGAAGTGAAGCAATATCCACGTCGCTTGGCTGAGTCCGGAACAAAAACGGGTGATCTGGCGAAGGGAATTCTTCTTCGTTCGGTTCGGCGTTAATTTTTTTGGCTATAGTGGTCTAGCCGGCTATATATGAACAGGAGGTTGACAATGCGCCAAATCAGACAGGTTTTGCGTCTCGCTCATGAGATGAAGCAGAGCCAACGGGCGATATCGCGCAGTCTTGGCATGTCACGTGACGCGGTTGCCGATTACTTGATTCGTGCTCGTGCTGCTGGCTTAACCTGGCCTTTGCCTACAGAGATGGATGATGCCGGCCTGGAGAACTTGCTGTTCCCGGTGATTGTGGCGGCATCCCGTTGCCGAAAGGTAGAACCCGACTGGGCGGCTATTCATCTAGCACTGAAGCAGAAAGGTGCAACGCTTCAAGGGCTGCACGAGGAGTATCTGGCTGCCAATCCGGATGGGATGGTCTACAGCTATTTCTGTGAGCGCCATCGGGAGTTTGCCAAAACCCTGAAACGCTATATGCGCCAAACCCATGTGGCGGGGGATAAGGTGTTCGTCGATTACGCAGGGCCAACGATAAAAATCGTGGATCCAGCGACAGGCGAGATTCAAACGGCGCAGATATTTGTCGGCGCGCTGGGTGCCTCCTGTTACATCTATGCCGAAGCGGTCTGGAGCCAGAAACTACCGCAGTGGATTGCATCACATACGCGGATGTTCGAGCACTTCGGTGGCGTGCCTGCGGTGGTCGTTTGTGACAACCTGAAATCGGCTGTAACACGCGCCAGCAAAACGGATCCGGATATTCATCCGACCTATCAGGATATGGCTGGGCACTATGGGACGATGATTATTCCTGCACGTCCCAGGATGCCCAAGGACAAGGCGCATGCTGAGAACGGCGTGCTGATTGTTGAACGGTGGATTTTGTTTCGGTTGCGCAAGCAGATTTTTACCAGCTTGGCCGAACTCAATATTGCCATCAAGGCGTTGCTCGAAGATGCAAACAATCGGCCCTTCAAAAAACTGCCGGGCTGTCGGCGGAGTGCTTTCGAAACCATTGATCGCCCAGCACTCAATCCTTTACCACGCGAGCGTTACGTCTACGCGGAATTCCGAAAAGTCAGGGTTGGCCTTGATTATCACGTGGAATTGGATGATCGCCATCATTACAGCGTGCCCTATGCCCTGGTACGCCAAGAGGTTGAAGTTCGTCTAACGGTGGATACGGTAGAAATTCTGCATGGTGGTCGGTGCGTGGCCAGTCACCCAAGAACCATGACACCCGGCAAGACAACCAACCCGCAACACATGGATCCATCCCATCGTTTTATTTCCGAATGGGACGCCGAAATGGAATTGGATTGGGCGCTCGGGATCGGAGGCAGCACGCATGACTTTATGCAGATAGTGCTCGCGAAACAAACGCGGCGTGAATTGGCGATGCGGGCAGCAGGTTCGCTCAAGTCATTAGCGCGTGAGTATAGCGAAGAGCGGATTGATCTGGCTTGTGCCCGGGCGCTTGAGATCGGCGCAACCGATGTCCGCAATGTCAAATCAATACTGCGCACCAACCTTGATCGCCGCGCCATTTCCCCAGATGCAATTCATGAAGCCAGTTTTGATCACGCCAACATTCGTGGCCCACATTCTTTCCACTGAACTTACGACAAGGAAAAACGATGCTGATACAACAAACAATAAATAATCTGCGGGAACTGCGCCTGGCTGGCATGGCCAAGGGATTTGAAAACCAGATGACCAGTGCGGCCGCAATGAGCCTTGGCTTCGACGAGCGCTTCTCGATGCTTGTCGAATACGAAAAGACGCATAGGGAAAATGAGCGTCTGAAACGACTTCTGAAATCCGCCAAACTCAAGGCAAATGCATGTCTTGAGGATGTGGATTATCGGGCAGATCGTGGGCTGGACAAGAGTCAAATGGCAACGCTGACCTCTTGCCAGTGGGTCAGTCATGGTCTCAACATGATTATCACCGGCCCCACCGGCTCCGGAAAAACCTGGCTGGCTTGTGCCTTCGGCAATCAGGCATGTCGTCACGGGAAAACCGTGCTGTTTCAGCGGTTGTCACTTCTGCTTGAAGAACTTCAAATTGGCCATGCGGACGGCAGTTTCCGGAAACGCCTGAACCAGTTGTCGAAGTATGACTTGTTGATTCTGGATGATTTCGGACTGGCGGCACTGAATGCACATGGCCGAAATGACTTGCTGGAAGTCATCGACAGTCGAGTTCCAGGTCGCTCGACGCTGATCACCAGCCAACTGCCAGTGACGAACTGGCATGACTACTTGAGCGGCGGGAATCCCACCGTGGCTGATGCAATTCTGGATCGTCTTCTCGGTGGATCACTTCGTATTCCGCTCAAGGGTGAGTCAATGCGCAAAACCCGTAGCTGAAACTAAACGGCCTCTCGCCGATTTGCCGTCGCTTGTTCTTCCGCGCCGGCATTTTTTGTGAGGAGTGGCGGCACGAAAACATTTCAGGTGGTGCCTTTGGGAGCATTGCTTGGTTGCCAGTTCAGCCTGACAGAGAGTGGCGGGTTTAGAGCATTTTGAGTGGTGGTTTTTGGGCATAAAACGCACACAGCATGGACACACGGGAAGCAACGATCGTCGCCTACCACCTCGGCGAGATCATGACGCCCGCACTGCGGGAGCTATACCGTCTTTTCGACGGTGACCTGGTCCTTGCACTGGTGCTTGGCGAGCTTGGACAGCACAGCGCACGACAGCGCATGGCGATCGAAAAAGGGATCGACACTGACGCGCCCTACGCCATGAGCAACGCCTATTCGCTGGCCCAGGCCTCGGGCATTCCCCGGGAAACCATGCGGCGCAAGCTGGAAAAACTGAAAGCGCTGGGTTGGATCCGTGAATCAGAAAACGGCGGACTCAGCCTCAATCCGGATACCGAGCCCCCGCTGGCCGAGCGTTTCAAGGACTACAACCAAACCCTGCTCATCCGCATGCGCAAATCGTTGCAGCAACTGGAGGGCATTGCGCCCTCAGCGGACACCTGAGATCACCCCAGGCGGCGGCGGAGCGCCTCAAACAGGCAAACGGCAGCCGCTGCGCCGACATTGAGCGACTCCACGGCGCCCGGCATGGGGATTTTGATGCGGTGGTCTGCCGCAGCGATCAGCGCTGGACTGACGCCCAATCCTTCCGCGCCGAACACCCAGGCCAGCGGCCCCTGCCAGACGGCCTCATAAAGGCTGGTCGCCCCATCCAGGCAGGTCACGGCAACCTGCCCGCGATACTCGGCGACGCAGCGCATCAGATCGGCATCCTCGACAATATCGAGCACAAAGTGCGCGCCCTGTCCGGCCCGCAACACCTTGGGCGACCAGGCGGCAGCACAGCCCGGTGACAGCCAGACCTGCCGCACGCCAGCTGCAGCCGCCGTACGCAGCAGCGTGCCGACATTCCCCGGATCCTGAACGCCATCGAGCAAAACGGCATCCGCGGCGAGGTCGACCGTCGGCGCGGTCGGTGAAAGCGGAATCAGGGCCAACACACCACTCGGCGTATCGACCAGGCCGAGTTCGCGCATCAGGGCATCGCTCAGGAGGGTCGGCGCCCGGCCGGCGGTCAACGCCGCAATTTCGGGCGATTTCAGGGCGGTTTCCGCCACCACCAGGCGCTCAACCGGCCCGATGGCCGCCTCATAGGCGCGCACCAGATGCGCGCCGTCGAGCAAGGTCAGCCCTTGTTTGCGACGCTCGCGCCCGGATTCGGCCAGCTTCTTGAGCAGCTTGAAGAAGGCATTGTCGCGCGACTGGATCAGCGTCATAGCAAGGAGAGTTGCTGCGCCACCGGGCCGAAGCTCTTGCGATGCACCGGCGAAGCGCCATGCGCCGCCAGCGCGGCAAAGTGCGCGGCCGTCGGGTAGCCCATATGGCGGTCGAAGCCGTACATCGGATACTCGGCATGCAAGGCCAGCATGCCTGCATCGCGTACGGTCTTGGCCAGGATGGAGGCAGCGGCAATCGAGGCAATCTTGCCGTCGCCCTTGACCACGGCCTCGACCGGAATTGGCAGTTTGGGGCAACGGTTGCCGTCGACCAAGGCCGCCTCTGCCGGCATCTGCAAGGCGGCCACGGCGCGCTGCATGGCCAGGAAGGTGGCATGCAGAATGTTGAGGCGGTCGATTTCCTCGACGGTCGCCTCGGCCACTGCCCAAGCCACGGCTTTCTCGCGGATTTCGAGGGCGAGTGCCGCACGCTTTTTTTCGGAGAGCTTTTTCGAGTCGTTCAACCCGGCGATCGGGCGGGCCGGATCAAGGATCACGGCCGCCGCCACCACCGGACCGGCCAGCGGCCCGCGCCCGGCTTCATCAATGCCGCAGACGCAACCGGGTGGAATGATCAGTTCAGGCACCGCATCACCGCCTGGGCAGCCTTTTCTGCCGTGTTCTGGCGCAGCTGGTAATGGATATCGGTGAAGGTTTCCTGGATCGCCTCGGCGTTGTCCTTGTCTTCATAGAGTTTGACCAGCTCCGCCGCCAGATTTTCCGGCGTAGCCTGATCCTGCAACACTTCCGGCACCACGAAGCGCCCGGCCAGGATATTGGGTAGGCCGACGTAAGGCAGATAGGCCATGCGCTTCATCAACCAGTACGAGAAGCGGGCGATCTTGTAAGTGATGACCATCGGACGCTTGACCAACGCGGCTTCGAGCGTCGATGTGCCGCTTTTGACGAGCGCCACATCACAGGCCCCCAGGGCATCACGCGCATGCCCGAAGAGCAGGCGGAACGGCACGTCGGTTGCACCCTGACGGTAAATGGCCGTTTCGAACTGCAAACGGGTTTCACGCGTGGTCAGCGGCACGATAAAGCGGGCCGTCGGCAAATGCTGCTCACGGATGATCTGCGCCGTTTTGACGAAGATGTCCGCCATCGCAGCCAGTTCGCCCTGACGGCTGCCGGGCAGCATGGCGAAAATCGGGCCGTCCCTGGACAGGGCCAGTTTTTCCCGCACGGCGGCACGACTGGTTTCCATCGGGATCATGTCAGCCAGCGGATGGCCGACATAGGTCACGGGAATGCGTTCTTTATCGTAGAGCGGCGGCTCCATGGGAAAGAGCGCCAGCACGCGGTCGACCGCCCGGGCGATTTTCTTGATGCGCCCCCCTCGCCAGGCCCAGATCGAGGGACTGACGTAATGGATGGTGCGTACCCCGGCCGCCCGCAGATCGGTTTCCAGGCCGAGGTTGAAATCCGGCGCATCGATCCCGATGAAGACATCCGGCTTCTGGTCGAGCAAACGCTTTTTCAGCTGGCGGCGAATCCCGGCAATCTCGCGATAATGCTTGAGGGCATCCCAGTAGCCCATGACCGAGAGTTTTTCCAGCGGCCACCAGCTGTCGAACCCAACAGCATCCATTTTGGGACCACCGATGCCGTAGAACACGGCGTCCGGCAAATGCTGCTTGAGGGCGGCGATCAGGTGGGAGGCGAGCAAATCCCCGGAGGGCTCGCCCGCCACCATGGCAATACGAACAACCTGGCGCATGTCAGCGAATGATGCCCCGCTTGGAGACCTCAAGGAAGTCGACAAAGCGCTGGACATCCGGCTGCGTCTTGGCGTCTTCGGCCAGTTTGGTCTTGGCCTCTTCCAGGAGCAGACCCGACTTGTAGAGCGTGCGATAGGCACGCTTCAAAGCCAGCAGCGCATCGCTGGAGAAACCACGGCGCTTCAGGCCCTCGACGTTGATCCCGTAAGGCTGGGCGGTATTGCCGGCAGCCATCAGGTAAGGCGGCACATCCTGCAGGATGACCGTGCTCACCGCCGTCATCACGTGCGCGCCGATGCGGCAGAACTGATGCACGCCGGTAAACCCGCCGAGAATCGCCCAGTCGTCGACCACCACATGCCCGGCCAGGGAGGCATTGTTGGCAAAGGTGCACTTGTTGCCGACAACGCAGTCATGGGCGATGTGCACATAGGCCATGATCCAGTTATCGTCACCAATGGTCGTCGCACCCCGGTCCTGAATGGTCCCGAGGTTGAAGGTGCAGAACTCGCGAATGGTGTTGCGGTCGCCGATCTCCAGACGCGTCGGCTCGCCGGCGTATTTCTTGTCCTGCGGCACTTCGCCCAGGGAGCAGAACTGGAAAATCCGGTTGTCACGCCCGATGCGGGTATGACCATGGATGACGGTATGCGGGCCGATATGGGTACCGTCGCCGATTTCGACGTTCGGACCGATGATGGCATAGGCGCCGATCTGGACATTGGCACCGATCTTGGCGCCCGGATCGACAATGGCAGTCGGATGAATCATCTTACAGGTCCCGCTTGGCGCACATCAGCTTCGCTTCGGCAGCCAGTTGGCCATCGACGCGCGCTTCGCCCTTGAATTTCCAGACACCGCGCATCTGACGCTCGATCTCGACGTGCAGATGCAACTGATCGCCCGGCATGACCGGCTTCTTGAAGCGCACTTCATCGAGGCCGGCAAAGTAGAACACCGTATCCGGGGACGGCTTCTCGCCCAGGGACTTGAAAGCCAGGATACCACCGGCCTGCGCCAGGGCTTCCATGATCAACACGCCCGGCATGACCGGATGATGCGGAAAGTGGCCCATGAAGAAGGGCTCGTTGATCGTCACATTCTTGTAGGCATGAATCGACTTGTTCGGCTCGATTTCAAGCACGCGGTCGATCAGCAGGAAGGGGTAACGGTGCGGCAGGTGCTCGAGAATCTCGTGAATATCCATTTCCATTGAATCAACCCTCGTTTTCTTGTTCTTTCAATTTTTTCTCAAGCTCGGCCACACGATCCGCCAACTTGGAAAGACGGCGAATATGCGCCGCATTACGTACCCACTCGTCGTGTGTATCCAGCGGGAAAACGCTGGTATACAAACCGGGCTGGGTAATGTTTTTCATGACCAGCGAACCACCGGAAATCACGGTTCCCGGCGCCAGCGTGACATGACCGGAAATCATCCCGGCGCCACCGACAATGCAGTGCTCGCCCATCGTGACGCTGCCCGCAATCCCGGTACACCCGGCCAGCACGGTATTGGCACCGATCACGCAGTTGTGGGCCACCTGCACCAGGTTGTCGATCTTGCAGCCGTCACCGATCACCGTATCATCCAGCGCGCCACGGTCAACCGTCGTATTGGAGCCGATTTCGACATCGTTCCCGATGGTCACGGCACCAACTTGCGGAATCTTGATCCAGTTCTGGCCTTCCGGTGCAAAACCGAAACCATCGCCGCCGATCACGGTCCCTGAATGAATGATAACGCGTTGTCCAAGCTTGCAGCCGTGATAGATCGTGACATTCGGGTAGAGAATCGAATCATCCCCGATCACCACATCATCCCCGATCACGACGCCCGGGTAGAGCACCACGCGCTCACCGAGCACGACGTTCTTGCCGACACAAACCTTGGCAGCAACGGCCACGCTCGCCGGCACGACAGACTCGACCACCGCCGATGGATGAATACCGGAGAAACTGACTTGGAGCGGATTGAGCAAGGTTGCGACACGCGCGTAATAGGCGTAGGGATTGGCTGTCACGATACGTGGCCCGCCAAAGGCATCGGCAGCATCCGGCCCGAGAATCACGGCGGTCGCCTGCGTCGTCTGCAACTGGCTGCGGTATTTGCGGTTGGCTAGAAAGGCAATATCACCCTCACCCGCAGAAGCCAGCGTGGCCACGCGCGTCACGCGTGTTTCCGGGTCCCCAAGCACATCGCCGCCCAGGCGGGCGGCGATCTCGGCAAGCGTCAGCGTCAAAGCGCCTTGGCCGGCCATTACTTGCCTTCGGCCAGCGCCTTGATGACGCGGTCGGTGATATCAAGACGCGGGCTGACCCAGACGACATCCTGGAGGATCAGGTCATACTTGTCCGACTCGGCAATCTGCTTGATAGCACGGTTTGCCTTTTCGATCACGGCGGCGTTTTCTTCGTTCTGACGGAGATTCAGGTCTTCACGGAATTCGCGCTGCTTGCGCTGGAATTCGCGGGACAGGTCGCCGAATTCCTTTTCCTTGGCGCGGCGCTCACTCTCGGCCATCGTCACGGAGTTCTTTTCCAGATTTTCCTGCAAGCCCTGCAGTTGCTTGGCCATGCGCTGGAGATCCTGATCACGCTTGGCAAATTCGCCTTCCAGTTTCTTGGCGGCTTTCTGAGCAGCAGGCGCATCACGGAAAATACGCTGGGTATTCACATACCCAACCTTGAGTTCGGCAGCAGCAGCACCCGTCACAAACAGGGCGGACATCAACGACGCCAGAACGAGAGACTTAGCTTTCAACTTGATACTCCTGAATCAAAATGTGGTGCCCATCTGGAACTGGAAGGACTCTGACTTATCGCCTTCCTTCTTGTTGAGCGGTACGCCGAAACTGAACTTAAGCGGCCCGATCGGCGAAATCCATGCCGCTGACAAACCCGTAGAATAACGCATCTCAGAGAAGGAAAGGGGCTCGCCCTTGCCATAGACCTGCCCGGCATCAAAGAAAGCCCCCATCCGGAAGCTTTTCTCCATCCCCGGCACACTCCAAAGCAGTTCAGCATTACCCACCACACGGCGATTACCACCGATACGGTAAGTCGTACCGTCCTGCGTCACGATCGTCCCCGGCGTGCCAAGACTGGAGGTCTTGTAGCCGCGCACCGAGTTTACGCCGCCGGCGTAAAAATTCTTGAAGAACGGCATATCCGGGGTTGAGCCATAGCCATCTGCATAACCCACTTCGCCATTCAGCATCAGCGTGAATTTCGAAGTCAGCGGGAAGAAATGCTGCAATTGGTAATTGGCACGGTAATACTGCAGATCCCCACCCGGCGTTGCAACCTCAAGCGAGGCACGCTGGAAGGTTCCTCGTGTCGGCATCAGGTAGCTGTCCTTGCCATCGCTGGCCCAGTTGGCGGTCAGCGGCAACGAGAGATTGCGCGAACCGAATTTGTTGACGTAGTCCTTGTACTGGGGCGGGCTGTTGTCGTAGGTCGTAATTGCCGTGGAATCGATACCGATACCAAAACCCAAGGACTCTTTTTCGCCAATTGGGAAACCGAAGCGAATAGCGCCGCCGGTCGAAGCCGAAGAGTAATACGCCAATGCCGTCGAGGCGGTATTCACCGTGCGGTGGTAAATATCGAAGCCCTGGCTCACACCGTCCTTGGTGAAATAAGGATTGGTGTACGAGAACACGTAGGTACGATACGTCTTCGCAGAGTTCACCTGGGCTGTCACGTTATTGCCGCTGCCCATGAAGTTATTCTGAGAAATCGAGCCGGACAGGATGACCTTATCAACACTGGAGGTACCCACCCCCAGCATCAGGTTGCCCGTCGGCTTTTCGGAAACGTTCAGATTCACATCCAACTGATCGGCGGTACCAGCCACGGCAGGCGTCTCAATGGCCACTTCGTTGAAGAAGCCCAAACGATCGAGACGCAGCTTGGAGGCTTGAACACGATCTGCATCGTACCAGCCGCCCTCCATCTGACGCAGCTCACGCCGAATGACTTCATCGCGCGTTTTTGTATTACCGGTCACGTTGATACGACGGACATAAACCCGCTTGCCCGGATCGACAAAGATGGTGAAGGCAACGTTGCGCTTTTCCTTGTCGATTTCCGGAGAAGCATTCACGTTGGCAAAGGCGTAGCCCTCCTTACCCAAACGATCGCCGATCGCCTTGGTGGAGTCGTTCAGACGCTCACGGGAAAAAACGTCGCCGGCCTTCAGTGTAACCAATTGCTTGAGTTCGGATTCCGGGATGGAAAAATCGCCAGCCAGCTTCACCGAAGAAACCTGATAGCGTTCGCCTTCCGTCACGTTGATCGTGATGTAGACGTCCTGCTTATCCGGGGAAATCGAGACCTGGGTCGAGTCGACCGCAAATTCCAGATACCCCTGGTTCATATAGAAGGATTTCAGTTTTTCCAGGTCAGCCGAGAGCTTCTGACGGGAATACTGATCATTTTTGGTGTACCACGTAATCCATCCCGGCGTCGTCAGATCGAACTTCGACAACAGATCCTTCTCCGGGAAGGACTTGGCGCCCACAATGTTGATCTTTCGGATCTTGGCTGCATCACCTTCCTGAATATTGAAGTTGATGCCAACGCGATTACGCTCGAGGGGCGTCACCGTGGTCGTGATATTCACACCATATTTGCCACGTGACAGGTATTGGCGCTTCAGCTCCTGCTCCGCTTTTTCAAGCTGTGCACGATCAAAAATACGCCCTTGGGCAATACCGGTTTCTTTCAGCGCCTTGATGATGGCGTCCTTTTCGAACTCCTTCATCCCGACGAAATCGATCTGTGCAATCGCCGGACGCTCCTGAACGACAACCACCATGACCTTGTCATCGACTTCGACGCGCACATCCTTGAAAAAACCGGTCGCGAAAAGCGCCTTGATCGACTGGGCAGCCTTTTCATCATCCAGCGTATCCCCTACCTTGACCGGCAAGTAACTGAATACGGTGCCCGCCTCGGTTCGCTGAATACCCTCGATCCGAATATCCTGCACCGCAAAGGGCTCAAACGCCAACGCAGGCAAGGCAAACAGGCCAGCGATCAGGGCAGCAAACGGTGTCTTTTTCATCATCAGCCGGAAACCAGGCGGTTTATGTCATTAAAAAATGCGAAAGCCATCAGGACGAAAATCAATGACAGGCCAATGCGCTGTCCGATTTCCATGGCGCGCTCCGAGAGCGGACGCCGCCTGACGACTTCGATCATATGATACATCAAATGGCCACCGTCCAGCACCGGGATGGGAAGCAGGTTCAAAACCCCCAGGCTGATACTGACCAACGCCATGAATTTCAGATAATAATCCCAACCCAACTTGGCAGACTGCCCCGCGTAGTCAGCAATCGTGACCGGCCCTGAAAGATTTTTCCAGGAAACCTCACCGAGCAACATCTTGCCCATCATGACTAGGCTGAAAATCGATTTTTCCCAGGTTTCCCGGATGGCCATGCCCGCCGCCGTGATGACGTCGTAGCGTACAAACGCCTTCAACTCACGCATTCCCCCTACCGGCTCGGCAACACGAACCCCCAAGCGTCCGATCAGCCCGGACTGATCCTTGAAAGGCTCCGGAACCGCCTGTAAGGACAGGTGCCCACCAGCTCGCTCAACCTCCATCGACAGAACACGACCTGGCGCACGACGAACCTGCAAGACCACCTCATGCCAGGCAGCGATGGCCGCACCATCGATAGCGATCACACGATCCCCCGGCTGCAATCCCGCCTGTTCTGCCGGGCCACCCGGCGTCAGCGCCCCAAGCACAGGGGGCAAAACCGGGCGAAAAGGCATCAAACCCAGATGATCGAGGGCCTCACCCTCCCAACCTTCGGCACGAATCGACTGCAGCGAAAGCGTCCGATAGGCAATTTCCTGCTGCTCGTTCGCCACCTCGAGCAGCGCGTGATCCTGATCAGCCGCCTTTTGCAGCAGGGACCAACGCAACTGATTCCAGGTCTGGACCGGCTCCCCGTCAACCGCACGCACCTGCTCACCTGCACGAATCCCCGCCATTGCAGCGGGCGAAGCGGCCTTGGGCTCGCCCATGATCGCGAGAAGCTCATGACTCCCGCTCATGAACACAGCCCAATACAACAGGATTGCCAGTAAAAAATTAGCCAGTGGACCCGCAGCAACGATCAAGCTGCGCGCACCCACACCTTGCTGATTAAAGGCTCGCGACAACTCTGAAGAAGCGACCGGGCCTTCACGCTCATCCAGCATTTTGACGTAGCCGCCCAAGGGCACCAGGCTGAGCGCCCATTCGGTACGATCAACCCCGAACTGGCGCTGCCAGACCACCGGGCCAAAGCCAATGGAAAAGCGCAGCACCTTGACGCCGCAATAGCGGGCAGCAAGGTAATGACCCAGCTCATGAAAAAAAATCAGGACAGACAGTACGACCACGAAGGCCGCGGCATAAAGCGGAAAATCGTTCACGCGAAACGACGCTCTTCAATCATCGACGTTGCCAACGCTCTCGCTGCGGCATCGGCCGCACACACCCCTTCCAGCGAGTCAGCCCCCCCGACCGGTACAGCCTGCAGTACGGCCTCATTCAGACGCGGAATACCGAGGAAAGGCAAGGCCCCCTCCAGGAAAGCCGCCACGGCAACTTCATTGGCAGCATTCAGAATGGCCGGCGCCGTTCCACCTGCGTGCAAGACATCATAGGCCAACTGCAGGCAACGGAAACGCTCAAAGTCCGGCTCATAGAAGTCGAGACGGCCAATTTTGAACAGATCAAGCGGCTCAACCCCCGCATCAATCCGTTCCGGCCAGGACATCGCGTAAGCGATCGGGGTCCGCATATCCGGATTGCCAAGCTGAGCCAGCACAGAACCATCCGCATAATCCACCGCCGAGTGAATGACACTCTGCGGATGCACCACCACCTGAATCTGTGCCGGGGCCGCATCGAAAAGCCAACGCGCCTCAATCACTTCCAGGCCTTTGTTCATCATGGTCGCCGAATCGACCGAAATCTTCCGCCCCATCACCCAGTTCGGGTGCGCACACGCCGCCTCCGGCGTCACATCATGCAAGGCAGAGAGAGGCGTATTCCGGAAAGGGCCGCCGGATGCAGTCAGTAAAATACGGCGCACGCCGCATGCACTCAAACCACGATGAAAATCAGGGGGCAAGGCCTGGAAAATGGCATTGTGTTCGCTGTCGACCGGCAGCATGACTGCCCCGCTGACGCGCACGGTCTGCATGAACAACTCGCCCGCCATCACCAGCACTTCCTTGTTGGCCAGCAGAATACGCTTGCCCGCACGCGCCGCAGCCAGCGTCGGGCGCAAGCCGGCAGCACCCACGATGGCCGCCATCACGGCATCCACCTCGGGCAAACGCGAGACATATTCGAGCGACTCGACGCCGGACAACACCTCAACCGTCAGCCCTGCTTGCTGGCAGCGCCCTCGCAGCACATCTGCCAAAGCCGCGTCGCGGACCACCGCGTAAACCGGGCGAAACACCTGGCACTGCTCAAAGAGTTTATCGACCTGACTGTGCGCACAGAGCGCAAATGCGCGGTAGCGCTCCGGATGACGCCGAATGACATCCAGCGTGCTGACCCCGATGGAGCCGGTAGAGCCCAGGACGGTAATATTCTGCGGCGACATCAGGCCGAGTGGCTCAAAAGCAGCCAAACCAATGCCACACAGGGCAAGGTGGAGGTCAGACTATCGATCCGATCCAGCACCCCACCATGCCCCGGCAGAATCGCGCTGCTGTCCTTGATGCCAGCCTTGCGCTTGAGCAAGGACTCGAAAAGATCACCGATGATGCTGATTGCAGTCACGACCAACAAGCCAGCCACCCAAAGCGGCAACGGCGGACCATCGATGCCTGCGAAATGGCGAACCAGCAGGCCATACGCCACCACACCCAGACAGGCGCCATAAGCCCCTTCGCGTGTTTTACCCGGACTGATGGTCGGCGCAAGCTTGTGCTTGCCAAAGGCACGGCCGGCGAAATAAGCGGCAATATCGGCAACCCAGACCACCGCAAACACCGCCAGCATGGCCCAAGGCCCCAGCATGCGCAGTTGCACCATCGCGAGCCAGGTCGGAAGCAGCACCACTGCGCCAACCAGCAAACCGCTCCATGCACTCAAGGACCATTGGCGCTTGAGCCAGACGGGCATCACGCCGCACCACAGCACGGCAGCCGCACCATAAAAAACCCAAACCCAGGTCGCGCCGGGCTGAAAAGCCGCCTCCGAACCCACTACGGCGGGGTTGAGGATTGCAAGCCCGGCGCACAAAAGGGCCGCCAGCACGCCCAGAACAACGCGCGCACGCGCCGAAAATGCCAGCAACGCCCCCCACTCCCAGGCTGCGATGCCCATCACCAGCGCAACCAGCAGAGCCCAAACCATGGGAGAGGTCATGAAAATTGCTGGGAGCAGCAAGGCAACCAGTACCAGCGCCGTGATAACACGTGCCTTAAGCATGATCTTTCCGATCCTGAAGCTGTTCGCTCGTCCGGCCGAAACGACGCTCGCGTTGCTGATAGGAAGCGATGGCCTTATCGAATTCAGCCGTGTCGAATTCTGGCCAAAGGGTGGGCGTGAAATACAGTTCGGCGTAAGCAAGCTGCCAGAGCAGGAAGTTACTGATCCGCTCCTCGCCCCCGGTACGAATGAATAAATCCGGCTCCGGCGCATAACTCATGGAGAGAAAGGCTTCGAGATCAGACTCGACAAACCCATCCCGCTTTTCCGGATGGGCTGCCAGCATCCGTTGCATGGCCTGCATGATGTCCCAGCGACCGCCATAATTGGCGGCAATGGTCAGCACCAAGGCAGTGTTCGTCGCCGTTTTCGCCTCTGCTTCCGCGATCAGCGCCTGCAAGCGCGGCTCAAAGCGCGACAGGTCACCCACGATACGCAGACGAACATTATTGCGATTGAGTTTCTCGACTTCTTGCTCCAGTGCCTTGACGAACAACTGCATGAGCAAGGACACCTCTTCCGCCGGTCGACGCCAGTTTTCTGAGGAAAATGCGAACAGGGTCAGATAATCGATCTTGCGCTCAAGACAGGCGCGCACCGCTTCGCGGACCAGCTCAACGCCTTTGACGTGCCCGGCCACGCGCGGCAAGAAACGTTTTTTTGCCCAACGGCCGTTGCCATCCATGATGATGGCAACATGCCGGGGGACAGCTGCGGCAACCGGGACCTCGCGGGTCGAACTGGAAAACAATGCCATCGGTAGGCAGCCGGAAAAGATCGATCAGACCTGCATCAACTCGGCCTCTTTGGCCGCGAGCATCTTGTCGATTTCAGCAATGTACTTGTCGGTCAGCTTCTGGACGTCGTCCTGAGCCTTGCGCTCGTCATCCTCGGGAATATCCCCCTTCTTGAGGGCGTCCTTGAGATGGGTATTGGCATCGCGACGCAGGTTGCGCACAGCCACTTTAGCGCCTTCACCTTCCTGCTTCACCACCTTGATGAGGTCACGACGGCGCTCTTCGGTCAGGGCCGGCATCGGCACGCGAATCAATTCACCCTGCGTGGCCGGGTTCAGACCGAGATCGGAATCGCGAATGGCCTTTTCAACCTTGCCGACCATGTTCTTTTCCCAAGGCTGAACACCCAGGGTGCGACCATCGATCAGGGTGATGTTGGCAACCTGATTCACCGGCATCATGGAACCGTAGTAATCGACCATCACGTGATCCAGCAAACCGGCGTGTGCACGGCCGGTACGGATCTTCAGGAGGTCGTTCTTCAGCGCCTCCATGGATTTCTGCATTTTGGCTTCGGTGTTCTTTTTGAGATCAGCAATCATGTTTATCTCCCTCAGCAGTAAACCAGCGTCCCTTCGCTTTCACCACAGACCACGCGCTTCAGCGCGCCGGCCTTGAAAATCGAAAAAACGTTGATCGGCAGTTTCTGATCGCGACAGAGCGCGAAAGCGGTCGCATCCATGACCGCGAGATTCTTGGAGATCGCCTCGTTGAAGCTGATGCGATCGTAACGGGTGGCGGAAGGATCCTTTTTCGGATCGGCAGAATAAATGCCGTCCACCTTGGTGGCCTTCAGCACGATTTCAGCACCGATTTCGGAACCACGCAGCGCTGCTGCGGTATCGGTCGTGAAGAAGGGATTGCCGGTGCCCGCACCGAAAATCACAATCTTGCCTTCTTCGAGATAGCGAATGGCCTTGCCACGAATGTAAGGCTCGACCACTTGCTCAATATTCAGGGCCGACTGCACACGGGCATTCAGGCCGGTCTGGCGCATCGCATCCGACAAAGCCATGGCATTCATGACAGTGGCCAGCATGCCCATGTAATCCGCAGTGGCGCGATCCATCCCGGTGGCCGTACCGGCCATGCCGCGGAAGATGTTGCCACCGCCGATCACGACACCGATTTCCACACCCAAATCGGCAACCGCCTTCACTTCTCCGCAAATTTCCGAAATCGTCTTCGGATTGATGCCATAGGCATCATTGCCCATCAGGGCCTCACCGGAAAGCTTGAGGAGGATGCGTTTATATTTGGGTGCAGTCATCGGCGTTCCTTTTCAATTACTTCTTGGCAGCAGCAGCGGCAGCCTGGGCAGCCACTTCAGCAGCAAAGTCGTCAACCTTCTTCTCGATGCCTTCGCCCACGACAAACAGGGAGAAACCAGCGATGGAAGCGTTCTTGACCTTCAGCAGTTGCTCGATGGTCTGCTTGCCGTCTTCAGCCTTGACGAAGACTTGGCCCAGCAGGGTCACGTCCTTCAGGTACTTCTGAACCGTACCTTCGGCGATCTTTTCCAGCATTGCTTCCGGCTTGCCGGCTTCACGGGCCTTCTCGATGGCAACGCGACGCTCGGTTTCCAGCAGGTCAGCCGACACGCCGGAGGCATCCAGGGACTTCGGCTTGGAAGCGGCGATGTGCATGGCGATATCCTTGCCCAGCTGCTCGTCACCACCCACCATATCCACAACGACGCCGACCTTGGCACCACCGTGAATATAGGAAACCAGCTTACCCTTGGCTTCGAAACGGGTGAAGCGGCGGATGCTCATGTTTTCACCGATCTTGCCAACCAGCGCGGTGCGGGTCGACTCAACGGTACCTTCACCCATCGGCAGGGCGGACAGGGCAGCCACGTCAGCCGGATTGTTTTCAGCAACCAGCTTGGCGCAACCATTGGCCAGGGCGATGAAATCATCGTTCTTGGCCACGAAATCGGTTTCGGAGTTCACTTCAATGATGGCGCCTTGCTTGCCATCAGCAGCGATGCTGACAGCAACGATGCCTTCTGCAGCGACGCGGGCAGCAGCCTTGGAGGCCTTGTTACCCAGCTTGACGCGCAGAATCTCTTCAGCCTTGGCCATATCGCCGTCAGCTTCGGTCAGCGCCTTCTTGCATTCCATCATCGGTGCGTCGGTCTTGCCGCGCAGCTCTGCAACCATACCTGCGGTAATTGCCGCCATATTCAATCTCCTGAGCAATAAAACAGGCGGAGCCTGAGGCTCCGCCGTTACATCTTTATTTAAGAGGCCAGCTTATTCAGCAGCTTCTTCAACCTCGACGAACTCGTCGTCGCCGGCGGCAACGATTTCCTGAACGGCCAGGCTGCGGCCTTCGAGGATGGCATCGGCCACGCCACGGGCGTACAGCTGAATTGCGCGGGAGGAGTCATCGTTGCCCGGGATGACGTAGTCAACGCCTTCCGGAGAGTGGTTGGTATCGACCACGCCGATAACCGGAATACCCAGCTTGCTGGCTTCGGTCACGGTGATCTTGTGGTAACCAACGTCAACCACGAAGATCGCGTCCGGCAGGCCGCCCATTTCCTTGATGCCGCCGATGGACTTCTGCAGCTTTTCCAGTTCGCGACGGAAGGTCAGCGCTTCCTTCTTGGACATGCGATCCAGATCGCCCGCTTCAACCGCCAGTTCCATTTCCTTCAGACGCTTGATGGAGGTCTTGACGGTCTTGAAGTTGGTCAGCATGCCGCCCAGCCAGCGCTGGTCAACATAAGCGGCACCAGCGCGTGCAGCTTCTTCAGCGATGATTTCGCGAGCCTGACGCTTGGTACCAACGAAGAGCACGTTGCCGCGATTGGCGGACAGCTTCTTCACGAACTCCATGGCTTCGTTGTACTTGACCAGGGTCTTTTCGAGGTTAACGATGTGAATCTTGTTGCGGGCACCAAAGATGTACGGAGCCATCTTGGGGGACCAGAAACGGGTCTGGTGACCAAAGTGAACGCCGGCTTCCAGCATTTCGCGCATCGTAACGGACATAGCAATTTCCTTTTAAGGGTTAAACCGCCACCCGCCAGAAACGTCCGTCTTTATTTGATTTTGACGAACACCCTTAATCGGCGGATGTGAGGGATTTGACCAGGCACACCATGCACCCGGCCCATCTTCCAGAAAAACTCCCGGAAGAATCGCGAGATTATAGCAGCACCCCGCCGTTCTAAAAAGCCCCCAAGCCAGCAAAAAAGGGCTGCAAATCAGTAGCCGTGCTGCTTCAAAGCAAGGAGTTGCAGCATGCGAGCGAGATAAGGCTGCCAATCCGGCATGCGCAGATCGAAATCCTGCTCAAGACGGCTGCAATCCAGACGGGAATTAGCCGGGCGCCGCGCCGGGGTCGGGTATTCCGCCGTACTGATGGCACGCACGGCTTCCGGACCGCACTTCAACTCGAAACCCTGCGTCTGCCTGGCTTGCGCAAGGACCGCGCAGGCAAAAGCATGCCAGCTGACCGGGTTGGCGGCCGCCAGGTGATACAGCCGGTTTTCGCCACTTTCCAGGCGTTGACCGCGGCGCAGCATGGCCAGCACATTGCCCGTCACGGTCGCAATCAAGGCAGCCGGAGTCGGCGAACCGATCTGATCGTTGACCACGCCCAATTGGTCGCGCTCGCGCACCAGGCGCAGGATGGTCTTCACAAAGTTGGCGCCACGCGCACCAAATACCCAACTGGTTCTGAAAATAATCGATTTTCCACCCACCGTCCGGATGGCCGCTTCGCCGGCCAGCTTGGTCGCGCCATACACCCCCTGCGGCGCCGTCGGGTCTGATTCCACGTACGGCGCAGTTTTTGTGCCGTCGTAAACGTAATCTGTCGAGTAATGCACGAGCAGCGCACCGAGCAACTTGGCTTCTTCTGCGAGCACACCGGGCGCATGCGCATTGATCTGCGCAGCCAGCTCTGGTTCGGATTCCGCCTTATCGACCGCGGTATAGGCCGAGGCATTCACGATCAGCGTCGGACGAACTGCACGCACCACAGCACGAATGCCATCCGGATCGGCCAGATCGCATTCAGCCCGCCCGCAAGCCACCACATCGCCATGCGGTGCCAGGGAGCGCTGCAATTGCCAGCCTACCTGCCCATCCTTACCCAAGAGCAAAATCGTCATTTATCACCTCCTGCGAAACGCGCGCAGTATGCCACCAAAGGGCGTTCGCCTTGAGAAAGCGGGGGGCATCCTTTATCCTCTCCCCTTTCCCCAACGCACCAAGAAGCCCCTCATGAGCATCACCATCAAGACGCCCGAAGACATTGAAAAAATGCGCGTCGCCGGCCGCCTGGCCTCCGAAGTCCTCGACTACATCGAGCCCTACGTCAAAGCCGGCATCACCACCGGCGAACTCGACAAGCTCTGCCATGACTACATGGTGGACGTTCAGGGCTGCATCCCGGCCCCTTTGAATTACGCCCCCTCCGGCTACGACCCCTACCCGAAATCGATCTGCACCTCGGTCAACCAGCAGGTCTGCCACGGCGTGCCGGGCGAGCGCATCCTGAAGACGGGCGACATCATCAACCTCGACATCACCACCATCAAGGATGGCTATCACGGCGACACCAGCCGGATGTTCGTCGTCGGCGAAGGCTCGATTCAGGCCAAGCGACTGTGTGAAATCACCTTCGAATGCATGTGGCTGGGCATTTCTGTCGTCAAGCCCGGCGCCCATCTCGGCGACATCGGCGCCATCATCCAGAAGCACGCGGAAAAGAACGGCTATTCGGTCGTACGCGAATTCTGCGGCCACGGCATCGGCAAGAAGTTCCACGAAGACCCGCAAGTGCTGCACTACGGCAAGGCCGGTACCGGCGTCAAACTGGAACCGGGCATGATCTTCACCATCGAACCGATGATCAATGCCGGCAAGGCCGCCATCCGCGAGATGGCCGACGGCTGGACCATCGTCACCAAGGACCGCAGCCTGTCAGCCCAGTGGGAGCACACGGTGCTCGTCACCGAAACCGGCTACGAAATCATGACCCTGTCTGCAGGGTGCCGCCCGAAACCCGACTGGATCTGAGCCATGCCCTGTGATGTCGCCGCGCTGCGCGCAGAAGTCAAGGCGGATGCCCTTCGCCTCAAGGAAGCCTACGAGCAGCACGGTGACGCCCAGGCGATGCTCACCGGGCGTAGCACGGCAGTTGACCGTGTCTTGGCCCAACTCTGGCACGAGTTGGATTTCCCTCATGGTCTGGCCCTTGCCGCCGTGGGCGGCTACGGGCGCGGCGAACTCTACCCGGCGTCGGATATCGATCTGCTGATCCTGCTGCCACGCGAGGCTGATGCGGCCTTGCAGGACAAACTCTCGACGCTGGTCGGTCACTTCTGGGACATCGGCCTCGAAATCGGTCACTCGGTCCGCACCATCCAGGAATGCCTGAATGAAGCGGAAGGCGACATCACGGTTCAAACCGCCCTGCTCGAGGCCCGCCTGCTCACCGGCGACGGTCAACTCTTCGAAACCTTCGAAAAGCGGCTGCACGGCCATCTCGACCCGCTGCACTTTCTGGAAGCCAAGCGCCTGGAACAACAGGAGCGCTACCTGCGCTTCAATGAAACGCCGTACAGCCTGGAGCCGAACAGCAAGGAGTCGCCCGGCGGGCTACGCGATTTGCAGGTCATTTTCTGGATTGCCAAGGCGGCCGGCTACGGCGCCAGCTGGGACGACCTGCACGCCCGCGGCTTCGTCAGCGACGAAGGCCTGGGCCTGGCCAAAGCCTGTGAAGACTACCTCCGCCATTTGCGCATCCGCCTGCACTATACGGTCGGACGGCGCGAAGATCGCCTGCTCTTCGATTACCAGACCGCGCTCGCCACATGCTGCGGTTTCTCCGCCACAGAAAACCGGCGCGCTTCGGAACAATTGATGCAAGGGTATTACCGCAATGCCAAGGCGGTTACCCTGATCAACACCATCCTGATCCAGAACATGGCTGCCGCGCTCTCGCCGGAGAGCGAACAGGTGCCGCAACCGATCGACGCGGATTTCCAGACGGTCGGTAATCTGCTCGACATTCATGACGAAAAACTTTTCGTCAAAAAACCTGAAGCCATTTTCCGCAGCTTTCAACTGATGCAGGAAAACGGTGACCTGCACAGCATGACCGCGCGTACCCTGCGCGCACTCTGGCGCGCCGCCGACACCATCGACGACCGTTTTCGCAACGATCCGGCGCAACGTGCCGCCTTCCTCGCACTCTTTCAGAGCCCGCGCGGCATCATCCACGAATTCCGGCGCATGAACCAGCTCGACATCCTGGGCAGCTACCTGCCCAATTTCGGGCGCATCGTCGGCCAGATGCAGCATGACCTCTTCCATGTCTACACCGTGGATCAGCACATCCTGCAAGTCATGCGCAACCTGCGCCGCTTCACGATGAGCGAGTTCGCGCACGAGTATCCGCTGTGCACCCGCGTCATGAGCGAGTTCGACGCGCCCTGGCTGCTGTATGTCGCCGCCCTCTTCCACGATATCGCCAAGGGACGCGGTGGCGATCACTCCGAACAGGGCACAGTCGATGCACAGGATTTCTGTGAAAAACACGGGTTGACCGTCGCCGACACCGAACTCGTCGTCTGGCTGGTCCGCCACCACCTGATCATGTCGCAAGTTGCCCAGAAGTCGGACCTCACGGACCCCGACGTGATTGGCAACTTTGCCAAGCTGGTTGGCGACATGCGCCACCTGCAAGCCCTCTTCCTGCTTACCCACGCCGACATCCGCGGCACCAGCCCGAAAGTCTGGAATCAGTGGAAAGGCAAGCTGCTGGCCGACCTGTATTTCCAGACCCAGTACTACCTGGAACAGGATGTCGCGCCCGCACCGCAAGGCATCATTGCCGAACGTCAGGCCGAGGCCATGCGCCAGCTCCGCTTCTTCGCGCTATCGGACACTGTCCATGAGCGCCTCTGGAAGCAGCTCGACATGGTGTATTTCCTGCGTCACTCGGCGGAAGAAATTGCTTGGCACACGCGCGCCCTGCATTACCAGACCTTCAACGACAAACCCATCGTCAAGGCGCGCCTGCACCAGGAAAGCGGCGGTGTGCAGGTCATGGTCTACACGCGCGACCAGCACGACCTCTTCGCCCGCCTGGTCGGTTTCTTTGCCCGCACCGGGTACACCATTGTCGACGCCAAGATCCACACCACCGCACACGGCTATGCCCTGGACAGCTTCGTGCTGCTCGACATCGAGCAGCGGGACAACAACCGCGAAATGCTCAGTTACATCGAGCATGAGTTGCAGGAACGCCTGATCAAGCAAAGCCCGCCAGAGGCCCCCTCCGGTGGCCGCGTATCACGTCAGGTCAAGCACTTCCCGATCAAGCCGGAAGTCGTCATCCAGGCCGATGAGCGCGGCACCCACTTCATCCTCTCCCTGGTGGCGGCAGATCGCCCTGGCCTGCTCTACATCGTGGCCACCACGCTGGCGGAGCACGGTGCCAACCTGCACACGGCCAAGATCGCCACTTTGGGTGAACGGGTTGAGGACGTTTTCCTGATCAGCGGGGGCGACCTCAATAACAGCACGGCCCGGATTCGCCTGGAGTCCGAATTGATGAACCGATTGAAAGTCTGATCCAGACGGTCAACCCGCCACGCGAGGGGAAAACCCCCTCGCATTTTTTTACACTCCCCCCCTGAATTCAGCGCGATACTGGGCATGTTCGAATGCCATCGAGTATTGTCATGGGGACAGCCTGGACCCTGCTGGTCACACAGTTGCTGATTTACGCAGCGGGCTGGCGCGCCTGCGAAAGCCTGGTTTCCCGCTTTCAGGAAACATCACGCGACCTCTCCCGCTCCGCGTTTTGCTTCGCCCTGGCCATCGCGCTGAGCCGGATCGAGGAAACACAGGCGTTACAGCTGACCCCCTCTCTACTGATCGAATTCGCGAAGACACTGGGTTTCCTCTACGTCAGCAGCGCATGCACGGCCTTTTTTTCCCGGCCCGCGCTGGCCAGCCCAGCCCAACGCTGGCTGCTCGCCGCTTTGCTCAGCCTGCCCGCCCAACTGCCCGACCCGGGCGGACACCTGCACTCACTGATTTCATCGGGCATCAACGCCTGCATCGCCCTCATCACCCTGCAGCGCATCTATCCGGCGATTCTCGACGAATTCGGCCACCAGCACCGCAGCATGATCCTGCTCGTTCTGGTTCTGTTCGCCGGTTTGCTGTTTGCGGAATCCATGCAGGGCTTCAGTTGGGTCGCCCATCCGCAGCCCACGGACTCACCGGTTATCTGGCCCATGCTGTTCATGGTTTTGAACGGCATTCTCTATCTGGGCACCGCCGTGATGGTCGGCATCCGTCTGGTGCGCGAAACCCACGAGCAGGCCATCCATGATCCGCTGACCGGGATCTTGAACCGGCGTGGGCTGCACCTTGTTTTCGAGCAATTCCAGGCGGCCCATGTTCGCCAGAAAAAGCCATTTTCATTCTTGTTGGCCGACATCGACCACTTCAAGGAAATCAACGACCGGCATGGTCATGCGGCAGGTGACCAGATCCTGATTGAGGTTGCCGACGCGCTGGGCGCCGAGATTCGTGCCGCTGACGCGATCGCCCGCCTGGGCGGGGAGGAGTTTCTGATTCTGCTGGGTGATACGGATCTGCCGTACGCGTTTGCACTGGCTGAACGCCTGCGTGAAAACATCGCCCTGCATACTTTCCAGTATCAGGGAAAACGCATTCACGTCACCCTGAGCATCGGCGTCAGTCAGTCAAAACAGCTGCCGGAAGCCTTCAGCGCCACGCTGGAACGGGCCGATCAGGCGATGTATGCGGCCAAGCGCGCCGGCCGCAATCGCTGCTTTGCGGCCGGAACACCTTGAACGCTTAAGCACAACGCAGGACAAATGCCGCCTGCGTAGTCTTTATTTGGCGCCTGGAATCGCGCAGCCAACCAAGCCTTCAATGATGCTGCGCACCTGCCCCATCGCCCCTTGCAGGACCACTTCCAGGCTTTCGAAGTGAATCCCTTGTGCGCTGTCACCGCGCCCGGCGGCATGGTTGGCAATCACATTGATCGCGGCATACGGCACGTCCAGTTCACGCGCCAGCACCGCCTCAGGCATCCCTGTCATCCCGACCACATCGGCACCGTCCCGCTCGAAACGGTTGATCTCAGCCGCCGTCTCCAGGCGCGGTCCCTGCGTCGCTGCATAGACTGCGCCAACCTTGACCGGTACGGCCAGGGCTTCAGCCGCCCCACGAATACGCTCACGCAGCGCGGCATCGTACGGCTCCGTGAAATCGACATGGCGCACCGGCACGCCGGGCCCTTCGAAAAAGGTCGATTTCCGGCCCCAGGTGTAATCCAGAATCTGATGCGGCAGCACGATATCGCCCGGCTGCAGGTCACCCCGAATGCCGCCGACCGAAGCAACGGAAATCACCCCGGTAGCACCATGATGATGCAGGGCCCACAGATTGGCCCGGTAATTCACCATGTGCGGTGCAATGGTGTGGCCATACCCATGGCGCGGCAAAAACATGGTCGGATGACCGCAGATTTCGCCGAACACAATGGCCCCGGAAGGCTCGCCGTAGGGCGTGCGCACCACTTCACGATGTGAGACATCCAGATTGGACAAGGTCGTCAGACCGCTGCCACCAATGATTGCGAGCATGATCAATTTCTCCGTGTTGCGAGCAGGGATGCCAGCACCGGCACCGCCCCGCTCATTGCGCCGCGCAGGGCCGGCGTCATTTTCCGCCCTTGGGCAGCGTTGACCGTATTGTCATCCATTTTCCGGTACAGCGCTTGGCTGCGTGTCGCCGCGAATGGCAGGCCGGACAAGGTTTTTCCCAGATGGTAATTGACCAGCGTATCGCGCCCGAGGTCCTTTGCCTGCCAGGCAATCAGGGTCCGATCGACCACATGCAGGAGATGGACGCTCGGCAGGCGTGCCGCCAGCTCCGCCACGGCACGATGTACCCGCTCGCGATAGGCGACCACCGCACGTCCGCCATCACTTGCCGCAGCGCCGGTTACCGTCGCCGGTGCGCCCATCAACCAGCACACCACCGCGACAGGCGAAAACGCTTCCATCCGCGCCAGCTGCGCCGGATTCAAGTCGAGCACGTCACCGACCTCGAATGAAACACCTGTCGCCCCGCAGCGGGCCGCACTGGCCTCAATACACGCCGGCAAGGACTCCAGCGCCAGGACCTCGCAACCCCGGCGCAGCAAAGCCTGGGTGCCGAAACCGGGGCCACAGCCGATCTCGAGCACGCGGCCCGGCGGAATCTGCGCCGCCATCCAGTCATAGTCGCCTCGCCGCACATAGTGCGCGCCTTCGGACTCCCAATAGCCGAGGAATTCTTCAATCGTTGCGCCGCTCATGGCGATCCTTTTACCGACATCCAAAAACAAGCAGCGCCCCGCAGGGCGCTGCCATTCAAACCCATCCGAAGCAGACTCAGGCGACCGTTTTCAGATAATCGCCAAATGCGGCCCCCACTTCCGGGTGACGCTGACCGAACACGACGGTCGCCTGCAGATAGCCAAGCTTCGAGCCGCAATCATAGCGCGTCCCATCATAACGATAGGCCAGCACCTGCTCCTCGTTCATCAGGGAAGCAATACCATCCGTCAGCTGAATCTCGCCACCGGCACCCGGCTTGATGGTTTCCAGGTGATGGAAGATGCGCGGCGTCAGGATGTAACGGCCGACCACCGCCAGGGTGGACGGCGCTTCTTCCGGCTTCGGCTTTTCCACGATGGCATTCACCTGTTCCAGACGATCGGCCACCGGACGGGCATCGACGATCCCGTAGCTCTTGGTGTCGGCACGCGGCACATCCTGGACGCCCAGCACGGAACAGCGGTAATAATCGTAGGCATCCGTCATTTGCTTCATGACCGGCACCTCGCCATCCAGCAGGTCATCGGCGAGCAGCACGGCAAACGGCTCATCGCCGATCACCGGCTTGGCACACAGCACGGCGTGGCCCAGACCGAGGGCTTCCGGCTGGCGGATGTAGATACAGTTGATGTTCTTCGGAATCATGTTGCGGACAAATTCCAGCATCTGCAGCTTGCCGCGCGCTTCCAGCTCGGTTTCCAGCTCATAGGCCTTGTCGAAGTGATCCTCGATCGCCCGCTTGGAGCGGCCCGTCACGAAGATCATGTCGGTCACGCCGGCCGCCACGGCTTCCTCAACGGCATACTGAATCAGGGGTTTATCCACGATGGGCAGCATTTCCTTCGGGCTGGCCTTGGTGGCCGGCAGGAAACGGGTTCCCATCCCGGCGACAGGGAAGACGGCTTTACGTACTTTTTTCATGCTTCTGTCTGTCCTTCAAGCAATTTCAAGAATGCGGCTTCATCGATGACCGGCACCCCCAGTTCCAGCGCCTTATCCAGCTTGGAACCGGCTTCTTCGCCCGCCACCACGTAATCGGTTTTCTTCGACACCGACCCTGCCACCTTGGCCCCGGCCGCTTCTGCCATGGCCTTGGCTTGATCGCGCTTCAAGGTCGGTAGCGTCCCAGTCAACACCAGGGTCTTGCCGGCAAAAACCTGCGGCGTATCGGCCACAGGCGTTTCAGCAACCCAGACGACACCGGCCTGACACAATTTGTCGATGACATCGCAATTATGCCACTCCGCAAAAAATGACGCGAGGCTGGCCGCCACCACCGGACCGACATCGGGCACGGCTTGAAGCTGATCCAGCGTGGCCTGGCGCAAAGCCGGCAGATCGCCGAAATGGCGGGCCAGATCGCGGGCCGTAGCTTCGCCCACATTGCGGATGCCGAGCGCGAAGATGAAGCGGGCCAGCGTGGTCTGTCTGGAGCGGTCGATGGCGGCGAGCAGATTCTGCGCGGACTTCTCCCCCATCCGTTCCAGCCCGGCCAATTGTTCCAGCTGCAAGGCGTAGAGGTCTGCCGGCGTATGCACCAAGCCGGCATCGACCAATTGATCAACCAGCTTGTCGCCCAGACCTTCAATGTCCATGGCGCGCCGTGCGGCAAAGTGCAACAAGGCCTGCTTGCGCTGCGCCGGGCAGAATAGACCGCCAGTACAGCGGGCCACGGCTTCGTCGAGGCCCTTCTCGACGGTCGACCCGCATTCCGGGCAGGTTTTCGGCAACTCGAACGGAGGATGCAAAGGCTCGCCGCCAAACAAGTCGCGCGTCGGACGCTTTTCCGGAACGATCGCCACCACCTCGGGAATCACATCCCCAGCCCGGCGGACGATCACGGTATCGCCGACACGGACATCCTTGCGCCGCGCTTCGTCTTCGTTGTGCAACGTGGCGTTGGTGACGGTCACACCACCGACAAAGACCGGCTTCAGGCGCGCCACGGGGGTGATCGCCCCGGTCCGCCCGACCTGGACATCAATGCCGAGCACCTCGGTCGTGGCTTCTTCGGCAGGAAATTTGTGCGCGATGGCAAAACGGGGGGCGCGCGACACGAAGCCCAGTGTTGCCTGCCAATCGAGTCGATTGACCTTATAGACCACGCCATCGATGTCATACGGCAAGCGTGGACGCTGCTCGCCGATGTCAGCAAAATACCCGAGCAGGCCACGGCTGCCCTGCACGACGCGACGCTCGGCGGCGACCGGGAAGCCCCACGCAGCAAGGCAATCGAGCACCTCGGCATGCGTCTTCACCGGCATGGCATCCGCCCCCAGGCCCAGGCCATAGGCAAAGAACGAGAGCGGACGGCTGGCCGTGATGGCCGAGTCCAGCTGGCGCAGGCTCCCGGCGGCCGCATTGCGCGGGTTGGCAAACTCTTTCTCACCGCGCTCGCGCTGGCGGGCATTCAAGGCGGCAAAATCGGCCTTGAACATCAGCACCTCACCGCGCACCTCGAGACGCGCGGGCCAGCCCGAGCCTTGCAGGCGCAAGGGAATGCAACGCAAGGTCCGCAAGTTCGGCGTGACCTCCTCCCCCGTTGCGCCATCGCCACGGGTCGCACCACGGACAAAGAGCCCGTCCTCATACGTCAGACTGATGGCCAGACCGTCAAATTTGGGCTCCACCGCATAGTCGATCGCCTGAATGGTTTCCAGGCCATCGCGTACGCGCTGATCAAATGCAGCGACCTCCTCGGGCTCAGATGCGTTGTTGAGCGAGAGCATGGGCACGCCGTGGGCGTGCGGCGGGAAGGCCTTCAGCGGCGGAGCGCCAACGCGCTGCGTGGGGGAGTCCAGGCTGGCCAGTTCAGGATGCGCGGCCTCAAGGGCCTGCAATTCACGGAACAAGCGGTCGTACTCGGCATCCGGGATGGTCGGCTGATCGAGGACGTAATACGCGTGGTTATGACGCTCCAACTCGGCGCGCAGCCAGGCTGCGCGCGCCACAAACGACTCAGACATCACGAAAAGAGGCGCAGTGCCTGCACCGAGCCTGCCGGCAAACCATAGCGCGCCATGGTGGCCTGCGGCTTGCCGATGAATTCGCGGCGGATGTGATCCAGTTGGGTATCGGACAAGGGCTGACGGTTGTCATCGACCAGCGCGCCTTGCAGCGCTTCGGCGAAACGCTTGGCCAGTTCGATCATCTGCGAGAACACGCGCTCGCCGTGATCGACCCGCGGCACATCGAGCAGGAAGGTCACGCCATGGGTATTGATGGCGCGAATGTTTTCCTGGGTGAAGCGGGCCGTCTCGAAGTTCTGCAGGCTGTACAAGGCCCGCCCCTCATCGTCGAAACGGGTGAACAAGCCATCATTGCCCAGCACCATGCCGGCCGCTTCGGCCAGCGCACGAATCTTGGTGCCGGAGAATGCCGAAGCACGACTGACCAGATTGATGCCGATTTCGAGGTCGACATCGGCACAGAAACGGTCGATCTCCGCTGCCTGATCCAGCACGCGGATGGAGGGCATGTCGGCCACCGCCATCAGGCCATCCGCCAGCGCGGCCATCGCATTCGAGAAAATGGCAACATCCGCCTCTGGTACCGGACCGAGGCGATTCACCAGTTGCAGGCCGACGCGCAAGCGGCGCACAGCGATGTCGTGTTCGGACGACAGGCGCTCCCATTCGCGGGTCCGTTCGTTGAAACCCACCCAATGCACCGGCTTGTGCAGACGCGCCAAGGCGTCGCGCTGGGCATTGATGAGTTGGGTGGCCGATACCGGATCCACCAGTTCCATGGCGACAATGTATTCCAGGCGCGGATCCAGCAGCGTCGGCGGGACCACGCTTTCCGGCAGCGTATCGAGCACTTCTTCGGAAACCACAGGCGCCGGCGGCGGCAGGTCGGCGACAGGCGGCATCACCGGCATGGCCGGGATCTCATCTGCCGGCGGCACATAAGCAGGCATCACAGACGCTGCAGGAACAGGCTCCGGCATCCGTTCAGGCGGTGGCATGACCGGCGCCACAGGTGCCACCGGCTCTGCCATCCGTGCCATCCCCTGTTCGGCGGCATGTTCGGCCAACACAGGTTCCAGGCGTTCCGGACTGACCGGCACGACCGGCTCAGGCATCAAAGCCGGTTCCGTACGGACAAGCGGTGCCGCGCTTGGCATGGCCGGCGCGACACGCGCCTGACCGCCCAGCAGCGGATCTTCCGGATGCGGTTTGAGGAGCGACTCCGCCACCTTGCGATGCCGCATTTCCTGCCACTTGTTATAACCCAGCACGCCCACCACTGCGGCTACGCCCAGGCCAATCAATCCCATCTGGAGTTCGGTCATTTAAGCCGCATCCCTCATTTTCAAGGCTTCTTCGATATCCACTTCCACCACACGAGACACACCGGACTCCTGCATGGTGACGCCGACCAGTTGTTCGGCCATTTCCATCGCGATTTTATTATGGGAAATAAATAAGAACTGCGTATTTGCTGACATTTTCTGAACCATACCGCAGAAACGCTCGGTATTGGTATCGTCCAACGGCGCATCCACCTCGTCCAGCAGGCAGAACGGCGCCGGATTGAGCTGGAACATCGAGAAGACGAGCGCGATGGCCGTGAGCGCTTTTTCACCGCCCGAGAGCAGGTGGATGGTCGAATTCTTCTTGCCCGGCGGCTGGGCGATGACCTGTACACCGGCATCCAGGATTTCCTCGCCGGTCATCACCAGTTCGGCACGACCACCGCCGAAGAGTTCGGGGAAAAGGCGGCCAAAATGACCGTTGACCGTATCGAAGGTGTGCTGGAGCAATTCCCGCGTTTCCCGGTCGATCCGCCGGATGGCGTTTTCCAGGGTTTCCATGGCTTCGGTCAGATCGGCGGCCTGCATGTCGAGATAGCCCTTGCGCTCGCTGGCCGTTTCCAGTTCCTGCAAGGCCGCCAGGTTCACCGCACCAAGGTCGGCAATGGCGTTCGACAGCCGCGTGATCTCGCCCTGCAGGGTAGACGGACGTGCCGCTCCGCCCTCTGCCACCAGCGCGTCCTGCAGCGCCGCCTCGTCCGCCCCGGCCTCCAGCAACTGCATGGCAAACTGCTCGGCGTTCAGGGCGGCCGCCTGTTCCTTCAGCTTGAGATCGCCAATCCTGGCCCGCAAGGGCTCCAGGCCCTGCTCGATTTTCAGACGCTGCTCTTCGAGCATGCGCAGCGCCTGCGTCGCCGCTTCCAGCGCATCGCGACGGGCGGCCAGCGCCTGCTCGGCCTGCTGACGCGCTTCGAGCGCCAATTGGAGCTGTTCTTCCATGACATCGGCCGGCGCCGATTCAACTTGCGCGGCACACGCGGCGCGATCGCGCTCGATCCGGGTCAGCTCGCGTTGCGCCACCGCCTGCTGGGCGAACAAATCCTGCAGCTTGCTGTCTGCTTCACGCGCCGAAAACTGGGCTTCGCGCAGGGCGCGATCGAGATCGGCATTGCGCTCGCGCTCGGCCCGTACCGCACGCTCGCACTCATCGAGTCGTGATTGCGCCCCGGCCACCAGCACGCGAATGCGGGCCAGACCGTCGCGAATTTCCTCGATGCGCTCATCGGCCGCCATTTCACGCTCGCGCTCGCCTTCCTCTTCCTCAGCAAGCTCGGCCTGCTGTTCGGCGATGCGCTCTTTCTGTTCCTTGTAGCGCTCGATGGCCTGCGACAGCTTGAGGACTTCCATCTGCGTCGCGTGCACGCGCTGCTGGCGGTCGGTGACGTATTGGCGGATTTCCGACATTTCTTCCTGCTTGTCGGCCAATTGCTCGTCGAGCAACATCACCTGCTCGCGCAGGTTCTCCGTCTTTTCCTCGGCCATCAGGATGCCTTCGGCCAGCGATTCGATTTCCCGCTGGCGTTCCAGAAGACCGTGTTCGCCCTGATCCGGGGCAAAAAACGTCACGCTGGCCCGTGTCACCAGATCACCGCCACGCGTGACCAGCGCCGCGCCCTCGGCGAGGCTGGCGCGCTGGGCCAACGCATCGGCCAGCGTCTCGCAGATCCGGATCGCGCCCAGCCAATCGGCCAGGGCCTGCGCCATGCCCGGCACATCGGTACGGATACGGTCGACCAGCAAATCAGGGCGTTTTTCACCGTTGACCGTCGGGTGCCCCGACAGCACGACGGAGAGGCGCCCTTCCGGGCGGTCGTGCAGCCAGGCATCCAATTTGGCGGGATCGTCGCAGGCAATGGCAGAAAGGCGCTCACGCAGCACGGCCTCGACCGCCTCTTCCCAGCCGGCTTCAACGTGAATTTGCTGCCAGAGCGCCGGCGCCTGATCGAGACCGTGGCGCCGCAACCAATCCGGCAGCGTGCCGCTGGCCAGGGTTTTTGCCTGCATCTGAGCCAGCGCAGCACGCCGCGCCTGACCGGCCGCCAGTTCGCGCTCCAGGCGCTGCAGATCCTGCTGCGCGGCTTTACGACGGGCCTCCAACTGCGGCATTTCCTGCTGCAGTTGCTGCAGGTGATCCTGGTCACCGGCCAGTTCTTCCTTCAGGAGTTCGAGTTCTTCCTCTTTTTCGGCCAGACTGAGTTCATCCGGTGCCTCGCCGAAGGTTTCCTCACGCAGGCGTTCACGCCGCTGAGCCAGGGCCTGCAGGGCACGTTGCGCATGCGCCTTGTGGGTGAGTTCGACTTCCAGTTTTTGCTCGGCGTTGGTGGTGCGTGTTTTCAGGCGCTGCAACTCTTCCTGCGCCTGCTGGTGATCCTCTTCCACCTGCGGCGCCAGATTCATCTGCTGATGCAGACGCTCCTCGGCCTCCTCGGCACGCAAACGGGTCATTTCCTGCGTTTCTTCCCAGCGTTCGCGGTCGGCAACCAGTTTTTCAGCTGTTTCCGTCCAGTGCGCAAGTTCGGTTTCGAGCTGCACAAGGCGCGCCTCCAGCTGGCTGCGCGATTCGCGACGGTGCCGGATTTCGGCTTCCAGGCGCGCCACCTCGGCATTGGCCGCATACATCTCGCTCTGCGCAGCGTGCAGCGCATCGCCCGCAGCAAAATGCGCCTCGCGATTTTCTTCAGCCCGCGCCTCGGTTTCCCGCAAGGCGGCGCTTTGCGCCTCCAGGTCGGTCGTCGCCCGCTCAACCTCCAGCGCCAGACGCTGACGCTCGGCATCCGCCTCGCGCTTGCGCAGAAACCAGAGCAGTTGCTGACGCCGGACCAGTTGTTCGTTCAGGGCGTGATAACGACGCGCCACCTCGGCCTGGGATTCCAGGCGCTCGATCTGGTGCCCCAGTTCTTCGCGGATGTCTTCGACACGGAGCAGATTTTCACGCGTATCTTCGAGTCGACCGTGGGTTTCCTTGCGCCGCTCCTTGTAACGCGTCACCCCGGCAGCTTCTTCCAGGAAAACACGCAGGTCGTCCGGCTTGGCCTCGATGATGCGCGAAATCATGCCCTGGCCGATGATGGCGTAAGCGCGCGGCCCGAGGCCGGTCCCGAGGAAAAGATCGGTGATGTCCTTGCGGCGGACCTTCAGGTTGTTGATGAAGTAGTCCGACTGCCCCTGGCGAGTCAGGACGCGCTTGACCGACAACTCGGCATACTGCGACCACTGCCCCATGGCCCGACCGAGCGCATTGTCGAAAATCAGTTCAACGGAGGCGCGCGATACCGGCTTGCGGTTGGTCGAACCATTGAAGATCACATCCTGCATCGACTCGCCACGCAACTCCGAGGCTTTGGACTCGCCCAGCACCCAGCGCACGGCATCCATGATGTTGGATTTGCCGCAGCCATTGGGGCCGACGACCCCCACCAATTGCCCGGGCAAGGCAACGGCAGTCGGATCGACAAAGGACTTGAAGCCGGCGAGTTTGAGTTTGGTCAGGCGCATGATGAAAGGCCGCGCGCATCATGCTGCAGCGCAGCGGGAGCGTATGATAGCATCCCAATGCCCTGCGCCTTCCGGTGCGGCCGCAACGCTCATCACGGGAGTTTGCCTGATGCCCTCCGACACCGACGACATCCGCTTTCTCAAACGTGCTTTGGAACTGGCACGCGAAGGGAGCCAGCGCGGCGAAGGCGGCCCCTTCGGTGCCGTACTGGTCAAAGATGGCCAGATCATTGCCGAGGGATGGAACCGGGTGGTCGCCAGCCATGACCCGACCGCCCATGCCGAAATTGCGGCCATCCGGACAGCGGCGATTGCGCTGGGCAATTTTCACCTGCACGGCTGCACCCTCTACGCTTCCAGCGAGCCGTGTCCGATGTGCCTGTCCGCGGCTTACTGGGCTCAGCTTGAACGCGTGGTCTATGCCAATCCGCGCCACATTGCCGCCGAAATCGGTTTCAGCGACGCCGATCTTTACCAGGAACTGAGCGCACCCCCTGCAAATCGCCGCCTTCCCCTTATCCGGATCGAGCTGCCTGATGCAGATGCTGTCATGCATGCCTGGCGGGATACGCCGGGACATATCGATTACTGACGCGAACTGCGCCCGCCATCAGGGCTACCTGAAACCCAAGCACAGACGCACAGGCGGACGGACAAACACCACAACGCCGCCCCATTCAGACCCGGGGCGGGAGATAGCGCCTTAAACTGCTCTTGCCATACCTCAGGTCGGCATCTGAAGCGGATCAGGAAAACCCCACTGCCCTGCACGCTGCAAGGAAAAATCAGCGCCCTGCAACAAGCTGCTGGCCAGCCCCTGATCAGCATCGACAATGTGGCGTTCGAACCAGTAGTCGATATAGCGCAGCAGGCTGAACACATCGGCCCGCCCGGCTTCCACTTCATCCAGCATGCGCCGGATGCTGAGCAGCATCTTCCGGTGCTTTTCCCGGTGATCAGCGAAGTCGACCCCGGCAGCAATGGCCAGACTTTCCTCCAGCGCACAATGGGCCTGCAATGTCTGATACAAAGACTCGGCCTGCGGCAACGGCAAGCCTTCGCTCCCCAGGCAAGCGGACTTCAGGGCCTCCAGGCAACCGAAGAGCCGCTCATGATCCGTGTCCATTTCAGGCACGCCCACCGCCAGCGCTGCAGGCAGGTATTCAAAATTCCCCTCAGCCATGACCATCCTCCTCTCTTTCCCAAGCTGAAATATAGCCTGCAGCCAGCAAAAATCCAGCGCGTTTTTCCATGGGCATAATCCGCGCATCCGCATGACCAAAACACGGCAGCCTGTCATTTTTAAGCGATAATTCCTGCTTTGAACCGACCTGACAGCCCCTGACGTGAACCCGCATCTCGCCCAACTCCAGCCCTATCCGTTCGAAAAGCTGCGCGCCCTGTTCGCCGGCGTCACCCCCAATCCCGCCTACAAGGAAATCAAGCTTTCCATCGGCGAGCCGCAGCACGCCACGCCGGCTTTCATCATGGAAGCCCTCAGCAAAGGCTTGGGCGGCCTGGCCAATTACCCGACCACGCAAGGCATTCCGGCGCTGCGTCAGGCCATTGCTGCCTGGTGCGAACGCCGCTATGGCCTGAGCCTGAATGCAGAGACCGAAATCCTGCCGGTCAACGGCTCCCGCGAGGCACTTTTTTCCTTCGCGCAAACAGTCATCGATCCGAGCCGCGGCCACGTGCCGATCATCGTCAGCCCGAATCCCTTCTATCAGATCTATGAAGGCGCAGCCTACCTCTCCGGCGCCGAGCCGCGTTTCCTCAACACGCTGCCGGAAAACGGCTTTGCTTTCGACTATGAGAGTCTGAGCCCGGCCGAGTGGGCGCGCGTCCAGCTCTTCTATGTCTGCTCGCCGGGCAACCCGACCGGCAAGGTGCTCTCGCTCGACGACTGGAAGACGCTGTTTGCCCTCTCTGACAAATACGGTTTCATCATCGCTTCGGACGAGTGCTATTCCGAAATCTACTTTGATGAAGCAAACCCGCCCATCGGCGGCCTGCAGGCCGCCAAGCTGCTGGGTCGCTCGAACGAACGCCTGGTGATGTTCTCCAGCCTATCCAAGCGCTCCAATGTACCGGGCATGCGCTCCGGGTTTGTTGCGGGCGATGCGAAGATCCTGACGCAATACCTGCTGTACCGAACCTACCACGGCTGCGCCATGGCGCCCCCGATCCAGACCGCATCGGTTGCAGCCTGGAACGACGAAGCCCATGTACAGGAAAACCGCCGCCTCTATCGCGAGAAATTCGCCGCGTGCACGCCGATTGCCGCCGAGGTCCTCGGCACCGGCATGCCGGATGCCAGCTTCTATCTGTGGGCACGTACGCCGATTGCAGATACCGAGTTCGCCCGCGGTCTGCTCGAACACTATAATGTCGTGGTTCTGCCCGGCAGTTTCCTGGCCCGTGAGGCACAGGGGCTCAATCCGGGGGCCAATTTCATTCGGATTGCACTGGTGGCCGGCCACGAGGAATGCCTCGAAGCCGTCCAGCGCATCCGTCAATTCGCACAAAACCTGTAACCAAGAGAGAACTTCATGAGCCATCCGCTGCAAGCCACCATCGACGAACTCTGGGAAAAGCGCACCGAGCTGAACACCCAATCCACCGAGGCCATCCAGGTCATCGAATCCGTGATTGCCGACCTCGACGCCGGCAAGCTGCGCATCGCCGAAAAGGTGAATGGCGAGTGGACCGTCAATCAGTGGGCCAAGAAGGCCGTCCTGCTCTCCTTCCGCACGCGTGACAACCGCATCCAGAAGGCCGGCGACATCAATTTTTACGACAAGGTCGACACCAAGTTCCAGGGCTGGACCGAAGAGCAGTTCAAGGCAGGCGGTTTCCGCGTCGTGCCGGGCGCTTTCGCGCGCAAGGGCGCCTTCATCGCCAAGAACGCCGTGCTCATGCCGTCCTACGTGAACATCGGCGCCTACGTCGATGAAGGCACCATGGTCGACACCTGGGCCACCGTCGGTTCCTGCGCCCAGATCGGCAAGAACGTGCACCTGTCCGGCGGCGTCGGCATCGGCGGCGTACTCGAGCCGATCCAGGCCGGCCCGGTCATCATCGAAGACAACTGCTTCATCGGCGCCCGTTCGGAAGTCGTCGAAGGTGTTGTGGTCGGTGAAAACTCTGTGATCTCGATGGGCGTCTACATCGGCCAGAGCACCCCGATCTACGACCGCGAAACCGGCGAAATCACCTACGGCAAGATCCCGCCGGGCTCCGTCGTGATCTCCGGCTCCCTGCCGAAGGACGGTGGCAAGTACAGCCTGTACGCTGCCATCATCGTCAAGAAGGTGGACGCCCAGACCCGCTCGAAGACCAGCATCAACGAACTGCTGCGCGCCTGATTTCGCTGACACGAAGGTCGTGACATGATCCTCGACAAACTCTTCCAGCTGATGTCGGAAAAGCAGGCCTCGGACATCTTCATTTCCGCCGGCACGCCGATCCACATCAAGATCCAGGGCAACACCGTACCTGTCAATCAGCAGGTCATGACGCCCGACATGATCGAAAAGATCGCTTATGAGTTGATGTCGCCGGAGCAGGTCACCACCTTCGAAGCGAACAATGAGCTGAACATCTCGTTCGGCGTGCCCGGGGTGGGCAACTTCCGGATCAACATCTTCCGGCAACGGGGCTCCATTGGCCTCGTCATCCGCTTCATCCTGGGCAACATTCCGCCGCTGGATACGCTCGGTCTGCCGAGCATCCTGCCGGAACTGATCATGGAAAAGCGCGGCCTGATCCTGATCGTCGGCTCGACGGGCTCCGGCAAATCGACCACCATTGCCTCGATGCTGGATCACCGGAATGCCAACCGGGCCGGCCACATCCTGACCATCGAGGACCCGATCGAATTCCTGTTCAAGCACAAGAAATCGATCGTCAACCAGCGCGAAATCGGCATGGATACCCATGACTGGCAGACCGCGCTGAAAAACGCCATGCGCCAGGCACCGGACTGCATCCTGATCGGGGAAATCCGCGACAAGGACACCATGCAGGCCGCGATTTCCTACGCGCAGACCGGCCATCTCTGCCTGGCTACGCTGCATGCGAACAACAGCTACCATGCGTTGAACCGCATCATCAGTTTCTTCCCGATCGAGAACCGCCCGGCCCTGTTCATGGACCTTTCGGTCTCCCTGCGCGCCATCGTGTCCCAGCGCCTCGTGCGGCGCCCGGACGGCACCCTGATGGCCACGGCAGAAACCATGCTCAACACCCGCCACATCAGCGAGCTGATCGAGCGCGGTGAAATCCAGGCGATCAAGGAAGCCATGGAGCAAACCCTGGCCCCGGGCTCGCAGACCTTCGAGCAGGATCTCTTCCGCTTGTACAAGGAAGGCAAGATCACCCTCGACGAAGCACTGGCCAACGCCGACTCGCCTACCAACCTGTCCTGGCTGATCAACAACTCCGAATTCGGGCACGGCAAAGTGGAGGAAGCGCCCACCGCTCCGCCCACGCTCGACTTCGAGGAAACCACCGAAAGTGGCGCTTCCTTCAAGGAGTTCAAGCTCAGCCTGGCCGACGACGACGAATAACCATGTCCGACCCCACGTTTGAACTGGCCCGGGAAATCATGTCCCGGCCCTCCGTCACGCCCGAAGACGGCGGTTGCTGCCAACTGTTTGCCGACCGCCTTGCGGCACTGGGCTTCAAGGCTGAATTCATCAACCGCAATGGCGTGACCAATCTCTGGCTGCGCCGTGGCGAAACCGCACCGCTGTTTGTCTTTGCCGGCCATACCGACGTGGTGCCGACCGGCCCGCTCGACAAATGGACCTCCCCGCCCTTCGCCCCCGAAGTGCGCGACGGCATGCTCTACGGGCGCGGTGCGGCCGACATGAAATCGTCCCTCGCGGCGATGTTGACCGCCACTGAAGCCTTCGTTGCGGCCAACCCGGCCCATCCGGGCAGTATTGCCTTCCTGCTCACCTCGGATGAGGAAGGCGATGCCACGGATGGCACCGTCGCCGTCGTCGAGACCTTGAAGGCACGCGGCGAATCAATCGATTACTGCATCATCGGCGAACCGACCTCGGTCAACACCCTGGGCGACATGATCAAGAATGGCCGCCGTGGCTCGCTCTCCGGCGTGCTGACGGTGAAAGGCATCCAGTGCCACATCGCCTATCCGGAAAAAGGCCGCAATCCGATCCACGAAGCCGCGCCCGCCCTCGCCGAACTGGCGGCCACGCAGTGGGATGCAGGCAACGAGTATTACCAGCCGACCAGCTGGCAGATTTCCAACATCCATGCCGGCACGGGCGCAACCAACGTCGTCCCCGGTCAACTGGAAATCAAGTTCAATTTCCGTTTTTCCACGGCCAGCACCCCGGAAGGCCTGCAGTCCCGCCTTACCGCCATTCTCGACAAGCACCACCTCGACCACGAGATCAAATGGACGCTGGGCGCCCGCCCCTTCCTGACCGGCCGCGGCCCGCTTGCCGATGCCGCCAGCGCGGCGATCCGCGAGGTTTGCGGCATCGAGACGGAACTCTCGACCACCGGCGGCACCTCGGATGGCCGCTTCATTGCCGAAATCTGCAAGCAGATGCTGGAAATCGGCCCGGTCAACGAAACCAGCCACAAGATCGACGAATGCATTGCCGTCGACGCGCTGCCCAAGCTGTCCGCCATTTACCACCGCATTCTTGAAAAGACCCTGACCGCATGAGCGACCTTGCCCACCCCGCTGCCCTGACCGAACTGGTCAGCGTACGCGACTTCATCCGCTACGCCGTCAGCCGCTTCAACGGTGCCGGCCTCTTCTTCGGCCACGGCAGCGACAACGCCTGGGACGAAGCGGTCTATCTCACGCTGCACACGCTCAACCTGCCGCTCGACCGCCTGGAGCCTTTCCTCGATGCGCGCCTGCTGCCGCACGAACGCGAGCGCCTGCTGGACGTCTTCCGCCGCCGCTGCGAAGACCGCCTGCCGGCTGCCTACCTGACCAACGAAGCCTGGCTGGGGGAACATCGTTTCTACGTCGACGACCGCGTCATCGTGCCGCGCTCCTTCATCGCCGAATTGCTCGAAGAGCAGCTCACGCCGTGGATCGACGATCCCTGGGCCGTTGAATCCGCGCTCGACCTGTGCACCGGCTCCGGCTGCCTGGCCATCCTGACCGCCCTGGCCTTCCCGAATGCCGAGGTGGACGCGGTCGACCTCTCGCAGGACGCCCTTTCCGTCGCCGAGCGCAATGTCGCCGACTATCAGTTGCAGGATCGTGTCTCGCTCGTCCATTCCGACGCCTTCACGGCGCTGGCCGGCAAGCGCTACAACCTGATCATCTCGAATCCGCCTTATGTGAATGCCGAATCCGTCGCGGCCTTGCCGCCGGAATATCTGCATGAACCGGAACTCGCCCTCGGCTCGGGCGAGGATGGCCTGGACTTCACGCGCATCATTCTGGCCGAGGCGAAAAAGCATCTGACAGAGGACGGCGTGCTGGTCGTCGAGATCGGCCACAACCGCGACGAACTGGAAGCCGCCTACCCGACCCTGCCCTTCACCTGGCTGGACACGCAGGCCGGCGACGAATACGTCTTCATGCTGCGCGCCGAGGATCTGCCGGACTGATCAACGGCCCTGACCCACCCTGACCCATTCTGACACCCATTTCGACCCCTTTTCCGGGGTCGACCGTCAGACCGGAAACCGCCATCGCCCACACTGGGCCCTGGCGGTTTTTTCATGAGACGGAAGGCCGAATGCCGCTCAGCCAAGCGCAGCCAGAATCGCCTTGAGCAGGTCCCAGCAGCGCGCCACTGCCGCCACCTCGACCCGTTCGCCCGGCGCATGCGCGCCACGGATGGTCGGCCCGAATGAGACGATGTCCATGCCCGGGTATTGGGCACCGATGATGCCGCACTCCAAGCCGGCGTGAATCACCTTGACCGCCGATGCGCCCCCGAACTCGCGGGCAAACACGGCCTGACAGGTTTTCAGCAGCGCCGAATCCGGATTCGGCGTCCAGCCCGGATACTGACCGGACTTCACCGCCTCGGTCCCGGCCAGGGCAAACAGGCTGACGATCTCATCAGCGAGCGCCCCCGCGCTCCGGTCGACCAAGGAACGCACCATGAAATTACCCTGCCCGCCCCCGGGGTGCAGATCGACCATGCCGAGGTTATTCGAGGTCTCGACCACGCCCGGCACCTGCCGGCTCATCCGGCGCACGCCATGCGGCGCCGCATGCAGGGCCGCCAGCCAGGCAAACTGATCCTGCCCGGCCATCACCGACTCGCTCTCCGCCGCCTCCAGCGCCAGGCTCAGCCCGTCATCGACGCCGCGCAGGCGCTCGCGCAATCCCGACTGTTGCGTCGCCAGCCAGCGTTCCAGCCCTTCGGCCATGGGCAGCGCAATCACGGCAAAGGCTTCGCGCGGCAAGGCGTTGCGCGCCGTACCGCCCTGCAGCGAGACCAGCCGATAGGGCATCACCCCGGCCAGATCATGCAGGACTTCAACCAGCAGCTTGATCGCATTGCCCCGCTCTTCGTGAATATCCACCCCGGAATGTCCACCGCGCAAACCGCTCAGGGCAATGCGGCACACCGTCCAGCCCGCGGGGAGTGGCTCCGCCTCGCCCGGTCGGCTGACATCGACATCGAGCCCGCCGGCGCAGCCGAGGTAAAACTCGCCCCAGTCCTCGGTATCGAGATTGAGCATCAACTGCCCGGTCAGCCAGCCCGGCGCCAAACCACGCGCACCGCCCATGCCGGCCTCTTCGTCGACGGTGAACAAGGCTTCAATCGGCCCATGCCGGAGGTCCGCGGCTTCCAGTACGGCGAGCATGAGGGCAGCACCGATCCCATTGTCCGCCCCCAGCGTCGTATTCTCGGCAATCAGCCAGCCATCGCGTAGCACCGGCACAATCGGATCGCGCGTGAAATCGTGCGCACTGCCGCGGTTTTTCTGGCAGACCATGTCGAGATGCGCCTGCAGGACCACTGTCGGCCAGGCCTCACACCCCGGCGCGGCCGGCTTGCGGATGAGGAGATTGCCCGCCGCATCGACCTCGGCCGGCAGACCCTGCCCGCTTGCCCAGGCCTGCAGATGGGCGCGCAAGGCCGCCTCCTGCTTGGAGGGGCGAGGTATCTCGCAGAGGGTGGCAAAGTGCTGCCAGACGGTCGACGGGCTCAGATCGGCAAAAATTGGGGAAGGCATGGGGCGGGCTGAATTCGCGAGAAAACCGCGATGTTAACAGGCGCCGCCGGAAAACGCGGCATTCAGCCCTGGGCGCCCGCCACCGCCGCCCGGAAGCGCACCAAAGCAAGCCCGAAGAAAGCCGCCCCCACCGCCCCCATCCAGGCCAGATCGGGCCAGACCATGTCGAAACCTGCGCCGCGATACAGAATGCCCTGGGCGAGCCGGACAAAATACGTGGTCGGCGCGGCCAGCATCAGGTTCTGCACCAGTTCCGGCATGCTTTCACGCGGCGAGACACCGCCGGAAAGCAGAAGGAGCGGAATGATGCACAGGATGACCAGCAGGCCGAACTGCGGCATCGAGCGCGCCAGCGTGCCCAAAAAGATCCCGATCGACGCGGCGGCAAACAGATAACAGGCGGCCGCCGCGAGAAAAAGCGGCAATGAGCCGGCAATGGGCACGGCCAGCACCTGTTCGACCATGACCAGCAAGGCAAAACTCACCCCGCAGAGCACGGCCAGGCCGTTCGCCCAGATTTTTGCCATCATGATTTCAAACGGCGTCAGCGGCATGACCAGCAGGTGCTCCAGCGTGCCATGCTCGCGCTCGCGCAGGAATGCTGCGCCGACCAGGATGATGGTGAGCATGGTGACGTTGTTGATCACCTCCATGACGCCGCCAAACCAGTAGCCGACCAGGTTGGGGTTGAAACGCACGCGCGGCGTCAGGACGATGGGCGTGGCCGCGCTCTCCCGGCTGCCGCTCAGATATTCATTGACCTCGCCCAAGGCGATCGACTTGATATAGGTCGCGCCGATGAAGGCCTGGGTCATGATCGTCGCATCGATGTTCAACTGCAGTTCGGGCGTCCGCCCACGCACAACATCCTGCTCGAAGCGCGGGGGAATGATAAGCACGAAGTTGTAGCGCCCGGTATCCATGCCGGCATCGACCTCCGCCATGCCAATGCGGGCGGGCGCCCGAAAATACGGCGGGTAAAAGGCATCGACCAAACGGCGTGAAAGCGGCGACTGATCTTCATCGACGATGGCAATCGGCGCATTGCGCAGCTCCTGCGACGCGCCGGTCGCTGCTGTGTAAATGGCGCCGGAAAACGCCCAGCAGATCAGGATGAGCAGGGTCTTATCCGCCCACAGGCTCTTCAATTCCTTGAGCCCCAGGCGGTAGATATTGGCAAGGCTGGCCCAGCGCATCATGCCTCCTGTTTTTTCAGCAAAGCCACCGAGAGCACGGTAAGCAGCGGGATGAAGGCCGCCAGCGCAAGAAACTGCGGCCACAGATCGGCCACGCCAAGCGCCTTGGTATAGGTACCGCGGCTGATGATCAGGAAATAACTCGCCGGGAAACACTGCCCGATCCAGTAACTCAGGCCTTCCAGCGCGCCCACCGGCGTGGTCAGGCCGGAAAAACTGACCGTGGGCAGGATGGTCAGGATCGCCGTCCCAAACAAGGCGGCAATCTGTGTGCGCGTGAAGGTCGACATGAGCAGGCCGATCCCGGTGGTCGTGATCACATAGAGGAAAGCGCCCAGACTCAAGGCGGCAAAACTGCCCTTGATCGGCACCGCGAACACCCACTGCGACTGCACGACCAGCAACAGGAAACTGAGCATCGAGACCACCACATAAGGCAGTTGCTTGCCGAGCAGAAATTCGAAGCGCGTCACCGGCGTCACATACAGGTTGGTGATCGAGCCCAGCTCCTTCTCGCGCACCACCCCGAGCGCCATCAGGATGGCCGGGATGAAGATCAGGAGCAAGGGAATCACCGCCGGCACCATGGCGTAAATGCTCTTCACATCCTGGTTGTAGCGGTAACGCGAGACGATATTCACCGGATAGGCGACGTTGTTCCCGGTTTTTTCAAGCACCAGTTGCTGCACGTACTGCAGGTGCATCCCCTGCACGTAGCCGCGAATGGTCTCGCCCCGGTAAGGCATCGCACCATCGATCCACATGCCGATTTCCGGCCCGCGATTGCGCCGCAGATCGCGCCCGTAACCGGCCGGGATGTCGATGGCCAGCGCGATGTCGCCGCGCCGCATGCGCCGGTCGAGGTCTGCATCGTCGGCAATCGGCGCCTGCTCGACAAAGTAGCGCGAGCCGGCGAGATTACGCACATAGGCCCGGCTCTCCGGCGATTGGTCCCGATCCAGCACGGCAAAGCGCAGGCCTTCGACGTCGAGCGAGATACCGAAACCGAGCACGAACATCAGCAACACCGAACCGATCAGCGCAAAGGCCAGACGTACCGGATCGCGCCGCAGTTCCAGGGTTTCGCGGTGGGCATAGCCGAGCAGGCGGCGCAGGCTGAACCAGCGGTTGCCGGTCGCGGATGGCCGACGGTCGACCTCGATTTTGGCGGCATTTTCCGGGTTGACCGTCGGGGCCGCCGGGGTCATACCGGCCGCAGTTGCTTCCCCCGCCGCCGCATCCTGAGCCGCGGTGGCAGCCTCAAGATAGCGGATGAAGGCAGCCTCCAGGCCTGTTTCGCCCTGCGCCGCACACAGTGCCGCCGGCGTGTCGCTGGCCAGCACCCGCCCCGCATGCATCAGGGAAACGCGGTCGCAGCGTGCTGCCTCGTTCATGAAATGGGTCGAAATGAAGATGGTCACACCCTGCTCGCGCGACAACTCGACCAGCAGCGCCCAGAACTGGTCGCGCGCCACCGGATCAACACCGGAGGTCGGCTCGTCCAGGATGAGCAGGCGCGGCGAATGCACCACCGCCACGGCCAGCGACAGGCGCTGGCGAATGCCCAGCGGCAAGTCGGCCGCCGCCTGATCGGCATAGGGAGCCAGGCCAAAGCGCTGCACCAAGTCGCCGATACGCGCCACACGCTCGGCATCCGGCAGATGAAAGAGGCGTGCGTGTAAATCGAGGTTGGCCAGCACGCTCAGCTCGCCATACAGCGAAAAGGCCTGTGACATGTAGCCGACCTGCCGGCGGGTCTCCAGCGAGCGGGCATCGAGCACCTCGCCAAACAACCGGGCCTCGCCGTCGCTCGGCGGCAGGAGGCCGGTGAGCATTTTCATCGTGGTCGTCTTGCCGCAGCCATTGGAGCCCAGAAAGCCGAAAATCTCGCCCCGCGGGATGCGGAAACTGACATGGTCGACCGCCGTAAAACTGCCAAAACGCTGGGTCAGGCCACGCGCTTCAATGGCCAGATCGGCATCGTTACCCTGGCGGGGCGGAATGCTCAGGGCCTGATGCCCCCCCCGCCGCGCGGCCGGCAACAGCGCAATAAAGGCGGCATCAAGGCTCTGCTGGCCGGTGCGTTCGCGCAACTCAGCCGGCGAGCCCGTGCCGATCACCTGCCCGCCATCCATCGCGACCAGCCAATCAAAACGCTCCGCTTCTTCCATGTAGGCGGTGGCCACGAGCACGCTCATGCCGGGCCGACGCGCCCGGATACGCTCGATCAACTCCCAGAACTGCCGGCGCGACAGCGGATCAACGCCGGTCGTCGGCTCATCCAGGATCAGCAGATCAGGATCGTGGATCAGGGCGCAGCACAAGCCAAGCTTCTGCTTCATGCCACCGGAAAGCTTGGCAGCCGGACGATCCCGGAACGGCGCCAGCCCGGTCGCCCGCAGCAACTCATCGATCCGGCTCAGGCGTTCGTTTTTGCCCTGCCCGAAGAGTCGACCGAAGAAATCGACATTCTCGAAGACCGACAAGGTCGGATAGAGATTCTTGCCCAAGCCCTGCGGCATGTAGGCAATGCTCGGCAACACCGCCGCACGAAAAGCGGACTCGGCCATATTGCCGCCGAGCACCGTCACGCGTCCCTGCTGAACGGCGCGCGCGCCGGACACCAGCGCCAGCAACGACGATTTGCCGACCCCATCCGGCCCGATCAAACCCACCATCCTGCCTGCCGGCAGGCTCAGGCTGACATCATCGAGCGCACAAACCGCACCGTAGCGCTGGGTCACGCCCTCTAAACTGGCTACCTCTGGCGACACGCAGCGCACCTCAGGGCTGTGCCAGGCTCAGAAAAGCCGGCCAAACCAGCGCCGGATCCTTGCGCAGGTAGGCCACGCCAGGCATGCCGCCCTTGGCCAGATCGCGATGCGCGGCGAGCCAGCTTGCATCCGGTCGGACCTTGACGCGGAACATCAGTTTTTCACGTTCGCTGCGGGTTTCAACCTCGCGCGGGGTAAATTGGGCCTTGGGTGCGACAAAGCTGATCGTTGCCGGCACCGGCTGATCGGGATAAGCATCCAGCACAATCCGCGCTTCACTGCCGATGGCCAATTGCCCCGCCAAGTCCGTGGGCAGATACACGGTCATGTACATATCGCTCAGATCGACCAGCGTCAGCACCTTGCCCCCGGCGGGCAAGACCTCTCCTGCTTGTGCCAGCCGGTACAGCACCCGCCCGTTGATCGGGGCCTTCAGGCTGAGATCGGCCAGCGTGGCCTGCAGACTCTCCAGGCGCGCCTGCGCCGACGCCACGGCAGCTCCGGCCTCGGCCACCCGGCTGCGTGCCTGCGCGGCCCCGGCCTCGGCACCGGCTTTGGTGGTCTGATCATTGTCCAGCTTGCTGCGGGAAAGAAAGCCACGCCCAACCAGTTCTTCAGAGCGCTTCAGGGTTTTATCGGCCAGGCTCACATCGGACTGCGATTTACGCACCCCGGCCCGGGTTTCATCGACCGCCCGCTGGGCCTGTTCAACCTGAGCCTGGGCGGCACGGACCTGAGCCTCCAGTTCGCTCGCATCCAGACGCGCCAGCAACTGCCCGAGCGTCACCGTATCGCCTTCCTGAACCCGCATTTCGCCAAGACGCCCTGCGACCTTGGTCGCGACATCGACCTCGGTCGCCTCCAGCCGGCCATTGGCCGCAAACAGCCCCTCGGGCAACTGCCTGGCCTGCTGCGCCTGCCAGCCGAACCACACGGCCGCAGCGCCCAGTGCGAGCAAAATCACCAATGTGAATGTGCGCGGAATCTTCATTTTGAGCCACCTTTTACTGACCAATGGGTCAGTAATGACTTTAGCAAAATACGGGCATGCTGAAAATGGCCAAACGCCAGAACAGAAGCGAAAAGGCGGGGATTGCCCCCGCCTTGGATTGGGTCAGAACTCCGCCCAGTCACCATCCAGATCGGGCGCAGCCGACTTGGGTGACGCCAGCACGGGCCGACCACCGGAACTGGCACGCGGCGAGGGAACAGCACCCCGTTGCGGTTTGCCCGCACCGCCCGGTGCCGCCAGCATCGGGCGCCCCGTATTGGCCAACTTGAACTTCCCTACTGCGGCAGAGAGGCTGTGCGCCTGATCGTCCAGACTCTCAGCCGCGGCAGCCGCTTCTTCAACCAGAGCAGCGTTCTGCTGCGTGACCTCATCCATCTGGCTCACCGCCAGGCTGACCTGCTCAATCCCGGCGGTCTGCTCACGGCTGGCTTCCGAAATCTCGGCCATGATTTGCGCCACCTCGCTGATGCTGGAGACGACCTGCGCCATGGTCTCACCGGCCTGGCCGACCTGACGATTGCCCATATCAACCTTGCTCACCGAGTCGGAAATCAGGTCCTTGATCTCACGCGCTGCGGAAGCACTGCGCTGTGCAAGATTACGGACCTCGGTCGCCACCACGGCAAACCCGCGCCCCTGCTCGCCTGCCCGGGCTGCCTCGACTGCGGCGTTCAAGGCCAGAATATTGGTCTGGAAGGCAATCCCGTCAATCACGCTGATGATGTCGCCGATGCGGGCGCTCGACTGGTGGATCGTGGTCATGGTTTCAACCACCTGCTGCACGACACCGCCGCCCTGCTTGGCGACCGCCTCCGCTGCCCGTGCCAGTTCGCTGGCATGCACGGCATTGCTGGTGTTCTGCTTCACGGTGCTGGTCAGCTGCTCCATGCTGGATGCGGTTTCTTCCAGGCTGGATGCCTGCTCTTCGGTCCGGCTGGAGAGATCCTGATTACCCGAAGCAATCTCCTTGGCCGCGGTGGAGATCATGCTCACTGCCCCGGCAATATCGCCGACCAGCGTCTGCAGGTTGTCGCAGATGGCGTTCATGCTCTCTGCCGTCGCGCCAAACAGCCCCGGGTAGGATTGATCGATCTTCTGGGTCAGATCACCCTGTGCCAGCGCCACGGAAACACGGGAAATATCGGACAAGGCCCGATTGGCCGTATCGCCCAGCGCATTGAGCATCTCGGCCAGATTCAGGGCATAGCCGCGACGGCCATCAAGTTCCATCCGATGCGAGAAATCCCCGTGGGAGGCAGCATCCACCATGGCCTGGACATCGGAGAGCACCGAGCGCAGGGAGAAAACCGTCTGATTGACCGCCTGCGCCGTCTCACCAAAAGCACCGGCATACTGCCCGCTCACCTCACGGCTGAGATCCCCCTCCGCCAGCGCCTTGGCGACATTGGCAATATCCTGCAGGCTGGCATCCACTGTTTCGACCAGACGATTGAGCGACTCACCGATCTGCAAACCGAAACCCTGCTTGCCCTGAAGCGACATGCGCTGCTTCAGATTGCCACGCTCGGCGGCATCGACGATGCTGCCGATTTCACCGACCATCCCCCGTAATCCGGCTTGCATCTGGTCCATCGCACGCAGCAAGGCACCGATTTCGTCGGCGCCATCATCGTTCACATGACTGTCCAGGCGCCCGGCAGCAATCGCATCGGCCACGCCAACGGCGGCTGCGAGACGACGTCCGACCTGACCGGAGAAACGCAGCGCGATACCGATACTGATCACCGCAGCAATCAAGGCCGCAATCAAGAGTACGGTTTGTACTGTACTCACAGCAGACTTGGCAGCAGCCGCCGCTTTTTCCATCTCGCCTTCTTGATACTTGCCGAAGGCATCGGCAGCAGCCCAGAGGGCATTGTTGGCAGCCGCCACCTCCTTGAAGTAAGAGGCTGCCTTGGACTTGTCGCCTGACCGGATCAAGGAAAAGGACTGATCATACATCGGCGTCAAGGCAGTGCGTGCGGTGGCCATGCCTTCCGCGAGTTCCCGCCCCTTGGGCGTGGTCATTGCCGCAAGCAAGCGGTCGATGTCATCGCTGAGCGATTGGTGCGTTTTCCGGATACGTTCAATGGCCGCATCGGCATCGGCAGTCGTCTCAGCCATCGCCGCAGCACGCAGCGAACGTCCGTTATCGATCACCCCCCGAACCACCGCCTGCGCCTGCATGACTTTGGGGTAGCGATTGCCCACCACCATGTCGACATCCGTCTCGACCTGAAGCAACTGCCAGAATGCGCCCAGCACGGCGACCATGAAGATGGCCAGCGTCACACCAAACCCCACCAACAACTGGGTCCGAATTGAATATTGATCGAGTCTCATGTCCCCTCCTGTTCACCACGCACGCGCGTGCTATCAAGCTGACCTTAAAACTGCCAGCGTGTTTGAATCTTGATGGATATCAAGCCACAAGTAGATTTAAATCAGATGAATCGGCGAGAAAAACCGACAACAATCACCCTGTCATTATCGCGCTGCATAACCTATTGAGTTGATAAAACGGGTGCGGGCCATGCCGCAGGGCCTCAGCATCCAGAGGCCAGGAGATAGGCCATGTGGCTTAACGGGATTACCTGTTGCAGGCCTGGCCAGCGGAAGTTATGAGCAGCGCCCTGAGCGTGATAGGCTGACTTTGGGTGGTCGCACTCTTGCACCCCCTATGCGTGATCACACTTTGATCGCACTAAACTTGATCAGCAGGGCAGACAACGGGAGCGTGGCGAAGCCAGAAACGAAAAACCCCCTGATTGCTCAGAGGGTTTTCGCTGAAACTTGGGGCGACATACCGGGATCGAACCGGTGACACCTGGAATCACAATCCAGTGCTCTACCGACTGAGCTAATGCCGCCGTCGAAGAAGGCCCGCATTGTAGGGAGCACCTGCAAAGTCGTCAACACTTTTTTGCATCAATCGTCGAAATTCCGCTTCAGCGCTAGGATTCTTCCCCTCCGCCCGTGACGTGCTAGAATCGACAGCTTTATTTTTCGGCCCTGTAGTCACAAGGAATTCTCATGGAAGCAACCAACGCACAAGCTAACGAACTCGAACGCCGTGTCGACCTGTCCATCGCCATCGAAAACGTCGAGAAGGAAATGGAACAGCGCCTGAAGCGCATGGGCCGTAACATGAAGATGCCGGGCTTCCGTCCGGGCAAGGTGCCGTTCAACATCGTGAAGCAACAGTATGGCGACCAGGCTCGCCACGAAGTGCTGGCCGAAGAACTGGACCGCGTGTTCGGCGAAACCGTGACCGCACAGAAGATTCGCGTTGCCGGCTACCCGCGCATCGAACCGAAGACCACCGAAAGCACCACCCACCTCGAATTCACCGCCATTTTCGAGACCTACCCGGAATTTGCCCCGGCCGACATGTCGACCGCCGAGATCGAGCGCCCGGTACTGGAAGTCTCCGCTGCTGAAATCGACCAGACCCTGGACATCCTGCGCAAGCAGCGCGTCACCTATGCCGATGCCGACCGTGCCGCCCAGAAGGATGACCGTGTTGTCATCGACTTCCTGGGCAAGAAGGACGGCGAGCCGTTCCAGGGCGGCCAGGCAACCGATTACCCGTTCGTTCTGGGTCACGGCATGATGCTGCCGGACTTCGAAAAGGCGGTTGAAGGCAGCAAGGCTGGTGAAACCAAGACCTTTGACCTGACCTTCCCGGAAGACTACTTCGCAAAGGATCTGGCCGGCCAGACCGTCCAGTTCGACATCACCGTCAAGAACGTTCAGGCTGCCGTGCTGCCGGAAATCAATGACGAGTTCGCCAAGAGCATGGGCATCGCCGACGGCGACGTGGCCAAGATGCGCGCCGAAATCGAAGCCAACCTGAAGCGCGAAGTGAAGCGCCGCATTGAAGGCAAGCTGAAGGATCAGATCATGGAAGCCCTGCTCAAGGCCAACCCGATCACCGTCCCGAACGCCCTCGTTGAAATGGAAGTTCAGCGTCTGATGCAAGCTGCCCGCCAGGACATGGAACAGCGCGGCATGAAGGTCAACGACTTCCCGATCCAGCCGGAATGGTTTGGCGACCAGGCCAAGCGCCGCGTTTCCCTGGGCCTGATCCTGGCCGAAGTGGTCAAGACCGAAAACCTGCAAGCCACCCCGGAACAAGTGCGCACCCTCGTCGAGGAAAACGCCGCTTCCTACGAGCAACCGGAAGAAGTGATCCGCTGGTACTATGCCCAACCGCAGCGTCTGGCTGAAGTGGAAGGCGTCGCCATCGAAAACAACGTTGTTGCCTGGGTCCTGTCCAAGGCCAAGGTCAGCGACAAGGCTGCCGCTTTTGATGAACTGATGGGCCAGAAGCAGTAAGCTTCCATTCCCGATAACGTAGCAATGACAAGGGCTGACATGAATATCGACTTCTCTAGCAACTGGGATCCGCAGGCTTTGGGCCTGGTCCCCATGGTGATCGAACAGAGCGGACGCGGCGAACGCGCGTTCGATATCTATTCGCGCCTGTTGAAGGAGCGGGTGATCTTTCTTGTCGGCCCGGTCAACGATGCAACGGCCAACCTGGTCGTTGCCCAAATGCTGTTCCTGGAAGCGGAAAATCCGGACAAGGATATCTACTTCTACATCAACTCGCCGGGCGGTTCCGTGACTGCCGGCATGTCGATTTACGACACCATGCAGTTCATCAAGCCGGATGTGTCGACGCTGTGCATCGGCCAGGCCTGCTCGATGGGCGCTTTCCTGCTGACCGCAGGCACCAAAGGCAAGCGTTTCTCGCTGCCCAACTCCCGCGTCATGATCCACCAGCCGCTGGGCGGCTTCCAGGGTCAGGCTTCCGATATTGCGATCCACGCCAAAGAAATCCTTGCCATCAAGGACAAGTTGAACCGCATCATGGCCGAACATACCGGTCGGCCGCTGGAGCGCATCGAGAAGGACACGGATCGCGACAATTTCCTTTCTGCGGCCGAGGCGGCAGAATATGGCCTGATCGACAAGGTATTGACCCGCCGCGAAGCGGCTTGATTTCTCAGAGGTACGAATGACCACCAAAGGCGGCCAGGAAAAACTGCTCTACTGCTCCTTCTGCGGCAAAAGCCAGCACGAAGTCAAAAAACTCATCGCCGGCCCATCGGTCTTCATTTGCGACGAGTGCATTTCGCTGTGCAACGACATCATCCGCGACGAGCTGCCGGATGAGGCCGCCAAGGTTGCCGGCACCGACCTGCCCACCCCGCGCGAGATCAGCTCGATCCTCGACCAGTATGTGATCGGCCAGGAAGTCGCCAAGCGCATCCTGGCGGTGGCGGTCTACAACCACTACAAGCGCCTGCGTCATACGTCCAAGAATACGGGCGAAGTCGAACTGGCCAAGAGCAACATCCTGCTGATCGGCCCGACCGGCTCCGGCAAGACCCTGCTCGCCCAGACGCTGGCCCGCCTGCTGAATGTCCCGTTCGTGATGGCCGATGCCACCACCCTGACCGAAGCCGGCTATGTCGGCGAAGACGTCGAGAACATCATTCAGAAGCTGCTGCAGAAATGCGACTACGACATCGAAAAAGCGCAGCAGGGCATCGTCTACATCGATGAAATCGACAAAATTTCGCGCAAATCCGACAATCCGTCGATCACCCGTGACGTCTCCGGCGAAGGTGTTCAGCAGGCACTGCTCAAGCTGATCGAAGGCACCACCGCTTCGATTCCGCCGCAAGGTGGCCGCAAGCATCCGAACCAGGATTTCGTTCAGGTCGACACGACCAACATCCTGTTCATTTGCGGTGGCGCATTTGACGGTCTGGAAAAAGTGATCCGCAACCGCTCCGAGCGTGGCGGCATCGGCTTTGGCGCCGAAGTGAAGAGCAAGGAAGACAAACAGGCCGTCGGCAAGGTCCTGCGCGATGTCGAACCGGAAGATCTGATCAAGTTCGGCCTCATCCCCGAACTGATTGGCCGTCTGCCCGTCGTCGCCACCCTGCAGGAACTGGAAGAAGACGCCCTGATCCAGATCCTGACCGAACCGAAGAACGCACTGGTCAAGCAATACCAGAAGCTCTTCGCCATGGAGGAAGTCGAGCTCGAAGTTCGCCCGGCCGCCCTCTCCGCCATTGCCAAGAAGGCACTGGAGCGCAAAACCGGCGCCCGCGGCCTGCGTTCCATCATGGAACATGCTTTGCTCGACACGATGTACGAACTCCCCGGCATGGATAATGTCGAAAAGGTCGTCATCGACGAAAACATGATCAACGGCGATACCTCGCCGCTCCTCATTTACGCCGATCAACCCAAGGTGTCCGGCTCGAACTGAGCCGTACCCTCTTGAAATCCGGTTTCCAGCCCCCATCTTTGGGGGCGTACCGCTTTTAGATAAGGCATCGTAATGTCGAACCCCAACACCCTTCCGGAAACCGTCGAACTGCCGCTGCTGCCGTTGCGCGATGTCGTCGTGTTTCCGCACATGGTCATCCCGCTTTTCGTCGGCCGCCCGAAGTCCATCAAGGCCCTCGAAGTGGCCATGGAAGCCGGCAAGAACATCCTCCTGGTCGCCCAGAAATCGGCGGCCAAGGACGAACCGGAAGCAGGCGATCTGTACCGCATCGGCTGTCTCGCCAATATCCTGCAAATGCTCAAGCTGCCGGATGGCACCGTCAAGGTGCTGGTCGAAGGCACCCAGCGCGCACGCATTGATGCCATCGAGACCCAACCCTCGATGTTCATGGCTACCGCGACCCCGATCGCCCCGCCGGCAAACGAGGACCACGAAGTCGAAGCCATGCGCCGCGCCGTGGTGTCTCAGTTCGACCAGTTCGTCAAACTGAACAAGAAAATCCCGCCGGAGGTGCTCTCGTCGATCAGCGGCATCGAAGATGCGGGCCGCCTTGCTGACACCATTGCCGCCCACCTGCCGCTCAAACTGGAGCAGAAGCAGGAAGTGCTGGAGATGGAAAGCATCCGCGAGCGCATCGATCGCCTGCTCTCCCAGCTCGAATCCGAAATCGACATCCTGCAAGTTGAAAAGCGCATCCGGGGCCGCGTCAAGCGCCAGATGGAAAAGAGCCAGCGCGAGTACTACCTCAACGAGCAGGTCAAAGCGATCCAGAAGGAACTCGGCGAAGGCGAAGAAGGCGCGGATCTCGAAGAACTCGACAAGAAGATCAAAGCAGCCGGCATGAGCAAGGAAGGCCTGGCCAAGGCCCAGGGCGAGCTCAAGAAGCTGCGCCTGATGTCGCCGATGTCAGCCGAAGCGACCGTCGTGCGCAACTTCATCGAAACCCTGATCGGCTTGCCCTGGCGCAAAAAAACCCGCATCAGCAAGGATTTGCTGGCCGCAGAAAAGATTCTGGATACCGATCACTTTGGCCTGGAAAAGGTCAAGGAACGCATCGTCGAATACCTTGCCGTGCAGCAACGCGTCGACAAGGTCAAAGCGCCGATTCTTTGCCTAGTCGGCCCTCCGGGCGTGGGCAAGACCTCGCTTGGACAATCCATCGCCAAGGCAACGAACCGCAAGTTCGTCCGCATGGCCCTGGGCGGCGTGCGCGATGAAGCCGAAGTCCGCGGCCATCGCCGCACCTACATCGGCTCGATGCCGGGCAAGATTCTGCAAAGCCTGACCAAGGTGGGCGTACGCAACCCCCTCTTCCTGCTCGACGAAGTGGACAAGCTCGGCCAGGATTTCCGCGGCGACCCCTCCTCTGCGCTGCTGGAAGTGCTCGACCCCGAGCAGAACAACACCTTCCAGGACCATTACGTCGAGGTGGATTTCGATCTTTCCGATGTGATGTTCGTTGCCACGGCCAACACGCTGAACATTCCGGCGCCGCTGCTTGATCGTATGGAAGTGATTCGCCTTTCGGGCTATACCGAAGACGAAAAGGTCAATATCGCGATGCGCTATCTGCTGCCCAAGCAGATGAAGAACAACGGCGTGAAGAAGACCGAACTTCTGGTCGCCGAAGCGGCCATTCGCGACATCGTCCGTTACTACACCCGTGAAGCCGGCGTCCGTGCGCTTGAGCGTGAAATTTCCAAGATTTGCCGCAAGGTCGTGAAGACGCTGGTCCTCAAGAAGCGCGACAGCAAGATTGCGGTCAACGCCAAAAATCTGGACAAATTCCTCGGCGTACGCCGCTACTCCTTCGGCATGGCCGAGAAGGAAAATCAGGTCGGCCAGGTCACCGGTCTGGCCTGGACCGAGGTCGGTGGCGAATTGCTGACCATCGAATGCGCCAACATGCCGGGCAAGGGCAATATCCTGCGCACCGGCTCGCTCGGCGATGTGATGAAGGAATCGGTTGAAGCCGCCCGTTCTGTCGTGCGCGCCCGCGCTCGCCGCATCGGGATCAAGGATGAAGTCTTCGAGAAGACGGATATCCACATCCACGTCCCCGAGGGCGCCACGCCCAAGGATGGCCCGTCAGCCGGCATTGCCATGACCACGGCCCTGGTCTCCTCCTACACGGGCATTCCGGTTCGTTGCGATGTGTGCATGACCGGTGAAATCACCCTGCGTGGCGAAGTCCTGGCCATTGGCGGCCTGAAAGAAAAGCTGCTGGCTGCCGTGCGCGGCGGCTTGAAGACCGCCCTGATCCCGGAAGAGAACGTCAAGGACCTGACCGAGATCCCGGACAACATCAAGAACAAGATCGAAATCATCCCCGTCAAGTGGATCGATCAAGTGCTTGAAAAGGCCCTCGAACGTACGCCGGAAGCCCTGAACGACACCGCGGAAGCCAGCACGACGGTCAACGCCGGAAACGATGCCAATTCTGGCAAAAACGTCATTACCCATTGATTTATAAGGAAACGCATGCCTTCGTCCTAAACGAAGGCATGTTGTCTCCTTGAGCACACCGCTCTACCCCGCGCGAATCCGCTTGACACAAGGATTTCGACAGGGATATAAATCGCTCCTTCACAAGAATTCAATGATCGTTTTTCCGATCCAATCTCACCCTTTGAGGATTTCACGATGAACAAGACTGAACTGATCGACCAGATCGCCGCCTCCGCCGACATCTCCAAGGCTGCCGCTGCCCGCGCCCTGGATGCCACCGTCGACGCCGTCAAGGCTGCACTGAAGGCTGGCGACACGGTTAACCTGATCGGTTTCGGCACCTTCTACGTTGGCGAGCGCGCTGCCCGCACCGGCCGCAACCCGCGCACCGGCAAGACCCTGACCATCGCCGCTGCCAAGACCCCGAAGTTCCGCGCTGGCAAGGGCCTGAAGGACGCTGTGAACTAAGCTTGCAAGGTACTGCGTTTCAAGACGCAGTGTCGATTGCAGTACAATAGACCCCGCTCAGCCGAGCGGGGTTTTTGTTTTTTGGAACACGGAATGCTATACCCGGACAAGCAGGGTGACGCGCTGAACATCCAGCGCTTCAAGATGCTCGAAGACATCGCTGCAGAACTCTCACAGGGCGGCATCGTCTTTCCCACCTATTTCGATGCAGCACTGAAAATCCGCAACCTGATGCAGCATGAGGATGCATCGCTGCACGATATCGCATTGGCCGTTTCTGCCGAACCGCTCATTTCGGCAAAACTGATCAAAATGGCGAATTCAGCCGCCTTCAATCCGCGCGGCCATGAAGTGACCCATCTGCCAGGTGCCTTGGCCCGACTCGGGACCCGCCACGTTCAAACTGCTGCACTGGCCATCGCCAATACACAATTGATTCGCGCGCGCGGCATGGCCGAATACAGCACCGTTGCCCAGCAACTCTGGATTCACTCCATCAACACAGCAGCCACCGCCCAGATCCTGGCACAGGAATGCAGTGCATTGAATCCGGATGTCGCCATGCTGGCTGGCCTTGTGCACGACCTGGGCGCCTTCTACATGCTCTATCGCTCGGTACATTACCCGGAACTGCGGGAGCGTCCGGACAGCCTGCTTCATCTCATTGCAGAGTGGCATGAGGCCATTGGCAGCACGCTGCTGAACAGCCTGGGCTTACCCAAGGAAATCGTCGCCGCCTCCGAAGAACACGACCATCCCCGCGCCCTGCCCGGTACGCTGAATCGCATGGCAGACCTGATCTACGTGGCAAACATGTATGCAGGGGGCTATCAGGAAAGCAGTATTCAGGACAATCCGTCCTATGCAACCGCTCAGGCCGAGATCAAAGCTGCGTACGCCCATTTGGCAGACCGCATCGAACAGACTGCCACAGCGATGCGCCACTGCTTTGCCGACGAAGCCTGAAGCACGCCAGGCCTCGCCGCACACACAGTCCGCTCAGCCCTTCTTGCCGTGCCCCGTGGGTTTCTGTGTTGAAGCCAGCATGCCACGCAGGATATTCACCTCGTCCTTTTCCAATCCTGAACGAGAAAAAAGGCGACGCAATTTCTGCATCAGGCGTCCCGGCTGAGCCGGATTGAAGAAGCCGGTCCCCGTCATGACGGCCTCGAGATGCCGGTAAAGCCCCTCAACCTCATCATGGGTGGCACGCGGCGAAGCAAAAGGCGTCACGCCTCCCTGACGCCCTACCGGCGGGGTACCGGCATACGCTGCCATACGGCATTCGTAACAGAGCACCTGAACCGCGGAGCCCAGATTGAGCGAACTGAATGCGGGATTGGTGGGAATACACACAGCAGCCTGACAGAGCAGGACTTCCTCATTGCTCAAGCCAGTGGTTTCATTCCCGAAAACCAGTGCCACCTCACCTTCTGCCGCAGCTTCCAACAAATTTGCCACGATATGACGCGGGGCACCAACAGCCGGCCCCAGATCACGCTGACGTGCCGACATGGCCACTGCGTGCACCGTACCAGCCAGTGCCGCCGCCAGATCCTGGGTCAAAACAGCCGATTCCAGGAGGTCGACCGCACCCGTCGCACGCGTATCGGCCTCCGGATCGGGAAATTGCTTGGGTGAAACCAGATAAAGACGGGAAAGCCCCATCGTCTTCATGGCACGTGCCGCCGCACCAATATTGCCCGGATGACTCGGGCGACACAAAACAACCCTGATTCGGGAGAGCAGGACTTCCGGGTTCATAGTAAAATTCGTCTTTTGAAAATATCTTCGGGTGACTCATGCCGCCCGAAAGCTCTTTAAGCCATGCATCCAGCCCTGAATATCGCCATCAAGGCGGCGCGCCGCGCCGGCCAGATCATCAATCGTGCTTCGAATGACCTCGACCTCCTGAAGGTAGCGAGCAAGTCGCCGAACGACTATGTCACCGAAGTCGACCGTGCAGCTGAAGCTGCCATCATCGAAACCCTGCAGGAGGCCTATCCGGGGTACGGCATTCTAGCAGAGGAGTCCGGCGTCTTCGCCGCGAAGTCCGAGCGTGACGCCGACTTCCAATGGATCATCGATCCGCTGGACGGCACGACCAATTTCATTCATGGCCTGCCCCAATACGCCATCTCGATCGCCCTCGCCAAAGAAGGCGTCGTCGAACAAGCCGTGGTCTTCGATCCGAACCGCAACGAACTGTTTACCGCCTCCAAGGGCGCTGGCGCCTTCCTGAATGAGCGCCGTATTCGCGTTTCGCGTCGCACCAAGTTGGGTGAAGCACTGATCGGCACGGGTTTCCCGTACCGCATGTTCGACAAGATTGATCTCTACCTGTCGATTTTCAAAGAACTGGCTGAAAAAACCGCCGGCCAGCGCCGCCCTGGCGCCGCCTCGCTGGACCTCGCCTACGTTGCCTGCGGCCGCTACGACGGCTTCTGGGAATTCGGCCTGGCACCGTGGGACATGGCTGCAGGCAGCCTGCTCATCTCCGAGGCCGGCGGCCTGGTCAGCGACCTGCGTGGCGAGGCAAACTATCTCGACACCGGCAACATCATTGCCGGCACGCCGAAGGTCTTCGCACCGCTGCTGAAGATCATCGAAGAGCGTTTGCCTGAATCGGTACGCGGCTAAGCACTAGTAAAAAGGGCCTCGGAAACGAGGCCCTTTTTCATTTCGGGGTGAGCAGACACGCCTGCCAAAGCAGTCTCAGTTTTCCGAATCGACAAAGCCTCCCGAGGCCAGATTCTCGAAGCGCGTGTATTCACCCAGAAAGGCCAGCCTGACCGTGCCGGTCGGACCGTTACGCTGCTTACCGATAATCACCTCAGCCAAGCCCTTGTTATCGGGGTTGTCGCGGTTGTAGTACTCGTCGCGATACATCATCAGGATCACGTCCGCATCCTGCTCGATGGCCCCGGATTCGCGCAAGTCAGACATCATCGGACGCTTGTCGGTACGCTCTTCCACCTTACGGGAAAGCTGCGAGAGCGCAATGATCGGGACGTGCAGCTCCTTGGCCAAGGACTTGATCGCACGCGAGATTTCCGAGACTTCCGTTGCACGGTTCTCGCCCGGCCGGTTCCCGCTCATCAGCTGAATATAGTCGATTACCAGCAAACCCAGCTTGCCGCCATATTGGCGCGCCAGACGACGGGCGCGGGCGCGCAGGTTAGCCGGGCTCAAACCACCGGTTTCATCGATGTAAAGCGGTGCCTCGTGCAACTTACCCAAGGCAAAGGAGAGCTTCGACCACTCGTCATCGTTCATGCGACCGGTGCGCAAGCTTTGGGAGTTCAGGCGTCCGATCGACGCCAGCATCCGCATGGCAAGCTGCGCGCCGCCCATTTCCATGGAGAACACCCCCACAGGCAAGCCCGTTTCGACCGCCACATTTTCTGCGACGTTCAGTGCAAATGCAGTTTTACCCATCGACGGTCGACCGGCCACGATGATCAAATCCCCAGGTTGCATGCCCGAGGTCTTTTGATCCAGATCTGCAAAGCCGCTCGGCACCCCCGTAATATCGGACGGGTTATCACGGTCATGCAATTCCTGAATTTTCTCGACGACCTGGGTCAGCAAGGGATTGATATGTACAAACCCTTCGTTATGCCCCGCCCCGGACTCCGCAATCTGGAAGATCTTGCGTTCCGCTTCATCCAGGAGGGTTTCAGCCTCCCGTCCCATCGGATTCAGGGCGTCGCTGGCAATCTCGTCTGCCGTTGCCACCAGCTTGCGCAACACCGAGCGCTCGCGCACGATCTCGGCGTAACGACGGATATTGGCGGCAGAGGGTGTATTGGCCGCCAATTCACCCAAGTACGCCAGCCCGCCCGTCTGATCTGCCTCCCCCGCACCATCAAGCGCTTCGGCAACGGTCACCACGTCGGCCGGCTTTGCCCGCTCTAACAGGTTTCGAATCTGCCTAAAGATCCGGCGATGCTCATCACGATAGAAATCACCTTCGACGAGCAAATCCCCCATCCGGTCCCAAGCTTGGTTATCAAGCAGAAGACCCCCCAGGACAGATTGTTCCGCTTCAATGGAATGAGGTGGAATACGCAACTGATCCACAACGGGATCCGCAGATTTAGCTTTAAAAGGACGTTGATTCATGGCGGCAGTTTAAATAAAAAGGCCCCGCATATGCGAGGCCTCTTTAACATGAACAGTCAGAACTGATTATTCAGCGACGACGTTCACAGCGATGGTGGCAACCACGTCGGTGTGCAGGGCGATATCCAGCGGGAACTCGCCAATTGCCTTCAGCGGGCCTTCCGGCATGCGGACAGCAGCCTTGTCGACTTCGAAGCCAGCACCCTTCAGTGCGTCAGCGATGTCGGCATTGCCCACGGAACCGAACAGACGACCGTCCATACCAGCCTTGCGAGCGACGGAAACGGCCACACCGGCCATCTTCTCGGCAACGCCTTGAGCGGCAGCCAGCTTTTCAGCAGCAATTTTTTCCAGTTCGGCGCGGCGAGCTTCGAACTCAGCCAGGGCAGCCGGGGTAGCGCGCTTGGCGATACGCTTCGGGATCAGGAAGTTACGGGCGTAGCCATCCTTAACCTTGACGACATCACCCAGATTGCCGAGGTTGACAACTTTTTCGAGCAGAATGATTTGCATGTTGAAGCTCCCCGATTAGTTGTGGTTGTCGGTGTACGGCAGCAGAGCCAGGAAGCGAGCACGCTTGATGGCGGTGCCCAGCTGACGCTGATAGCCGGCCTTGGTACCGGTCAGACGAGCCGGCATGATCTTGGCGTTTTCCTGGATGTATTCCTTCAGGACATCCACATCCTTGTAGTCGATCTGTTCGACCTTTTCTGCCGTGAAGCGGCAGAACTTGCGACGCTTGAACAAACCACCGCCGCGACGCTTTTTCTTGTCGTCATCCTTCTTCTTGAAGAATCGAGCCATTTTCGTTTCCTTCCAAATATTCGAGTGTATTCACGTGCAGTACGGGCGTTCTGCTGTTGTGCTTCCGGGCAGCAAGAAAACCGGTGATTTTGACTGCGCTCCCGATAGGAGCTGCATTCAGCCAACGGGCATTTACCCCCAGACTGATCACCGCAATTTCCAGTTGAACCAGACGCTCTGTACCGTTTTCAACGAGGCGGGAGGCATGCTCCAAACGCCCTTCGCTAACCGGGATTCCTGCTGGCGTATAACGCAATGCTTTGCGTTCGACCAATATCCCGGAGAGAACAGTACAGTTCAGCCGACGACCTCCGTACGCTTAGCCTTAGGCGGCAGCAGCTTGTTCAGCAGCGCCTTCGCCGGCCAGCAGCGACTTGGACTTCTCTTCCTTCATCATCGGGGAAGGCGTCGTCACGGCAGCCTTCATCTTGATGGTCAGATGACGAAGCACAGCGTCGTTGAACTTGAAGGCGTGCTCGAGTTCGTTCAGCGTCTCGCCGTCGCACTCGATGTTCATCAGAACGTAATGAGCCTTGTGGATCTTCTGGATCGGGTAAGCCAGCTGACGACGGCCCCAATCTTCCAGACGATGAATCGAACCACCCTTGGCGGTCACGATGGAGCGATAACGCTCGACCATGCCAGAAACTTGTTCGCTTTGGTCCGGGTGGACGATAAAGACGATTTCGTAATGGCGCATGCAAACTCCTTTTGGGAAGAACCCTCCGCCATGCGTTTTGCGGTAGGGCAAGGTTGAAAAGCTTTCAAGTATAACAACAAAAAGGCCCTTTGACTACCAAAGGGCCGCTCTTTGAATCTCCGAAAAACTTACGCGCGCTCAGCAGCCTGTGCTCGCTCCAGGCGATTTGCCGTTTCCTTCAATTCAATCAGGAACAAAATTTCTTCAACCACGGGCATGGCAAAGCCTTGGCGCTGCCCACCCCTGTTATCACGCAGCAGTTGATACATATACCCGACCACATCACCCGACCCCCATTGCTCGCAAACCAGACTCATGATCCGGGGCATATCCTCGAGACACATGGGGCGAGGAGCAACAGGAGGCTGAGTCACAGACTCAACCTTCTCATCCAGTACAAGATCAAGCGCATGATGGGAGGGCGTGATATCACTTGCCGTTTCCCACTGCTGAACTTCAACGTTGAAGTTCTGATTCAAGTTACGGGCAACCGCCTCGAATTCAGCGCGCATCCCGGCAAGGCGGTAGACCTCCATCAATCTGACCCACGGCTGCAAGGCTTCCTGTGGGTTATTGTCGATGTATTCTTGAAGCGCCTGCGCCGCTCCCTTGACACGACCAAAGGAGAGCATGATGTCAGCCAGTTCCATGACCGGATTGGCTTCGAAATGCTCGTCGACCGTCGTTGCGGAGATGGACAACATGGAATCGAGGCCACTGGCCGGCGCCATCGGCTGAGCCGGCTTGCCCGGCAACTCGGAATGCCGTGAAGCCTCCAGTTCCAAATCGACCTTCATGGGTGCGCCCATCACAGCGGGCTCAACAGGGAGATCAACCCCTCCCTGCTCCTCGAACTCCGTTCCGCGCTGCGGATCGATCTCCAACGACGGCACACTTTCCGGCCCGTCAAGCGGCTCAATGAAAGCATCCTGACGCGCAGCCAGTTTGTCCTGATAACGCCGCCACCCAAGCCAGCCAAGCCCCCCCAACAGCATGCCCAGCAAGGCACCATAGAGCACAGAATCGGAAACCCAACCCTCTTCCTCAACTACGGGTTGCTGCTGAGCAGACTTGGGTGCCTGCGGCACAGACTCGGCAGCGACAGGCGGCTGCGAGACACGAGGTGCCGGGACGACTGCCACAGGCTGCTCGACAGGCACCGGCTGCATCCGAACCTCCGGAGATGCCCCCGCCTCAACCCGCCCCGCCATCGCTGAAGCACGCTGCTGCAATTCACCCAGCGTTACCTCCATGTTGCGCAACTTCTCTGCCGTTTCGAGCTGAGTCGTGGCCTGCTCCTGCATGGCCATCAGCATACGGAACTCCATGCGCAGAATATCGCGCTGAGGCTCGGAAAAGGCTTTTCCAGCCACAGAGGCAAGCGACCATTCGAACCGCAGGAACGGCTCACCCACCACAGGAGGATTAACCAAGGCCACACGATCAGTTCGAGGTGCTTGCTCTCGAGACGACAGGGGCTTGGAGGCAACTCGCTCATTGACACGCCGCGGCTTCGCGGGCTGCCCTGCTGAGGGCAAGCCCCCCATCATCGAAGCAGACGAGGAAGGCGGACGCAGCGCAGTCACCGGGGGAAAAATGTCCTGCGAACGCTCCGCGTTCACCACAGCAGGAGAAGCAAGCAAAGTGTATTCACGAATTAATTCGTGACCACAACCCAAATGAATGGCGACAACGAGTACCGGATCGCGCAAAGGCGCATCAGAGCGAACAATCAATAATGACGGCTTGCCCTTCTTATACTCCAGGGTTGCGCGCCGCATGGCGGGCAAATCGGCCTGAGTTGGCTTGATCAGCCTAAAACACGAAGCATCCAGGCCAACGACTGCGTCGCCCAGGATTTCAATTTCGAGACGCGGGTTTTCGCCGAGTGCCGGCATACCACGTAACTCGCCCAAACCCAGCGCAGAAGCGCCGGTTGAGGCAAGCGCCAAGATGGCAGCAGGCATTAATTGACGAAAAACCGAACAACGCAAGACAGACCCCCCGAAATCAAGCGCAAAATTCACCAAGCATTGTAACGACTATTTATCGGTTAGATAACGGCCATCGTCAAAACTGGCTACCCACTCCGGGCGATAGACTACCATGAGCGTGAGCACCATGCCCGAAATCCAGGCTTCAGCAAAACCCAGCAGAAGAAAATACGGTAAGTAAGCCTCGGCCAAATAATCAAAGGGATACACCGATGCCAAGCCCAGCACGAGACAGAGTATCGTGCCAACAACGAGGATTGACAAAAAAGCCCCAAAAAAAGATTGTATAAATATGTAAACAAAAAAATTAGGCGGCAGACAACTGCGTATGGTGCGCTGCCAGCACAAGACAAAAGCGACCGGCACCGCAATCAGCAGCAGGGCATTCAACGCGAAAACCGCGCCCCCCTCCCCGGCATTGAGCACCATTGCCAACAAAACGACGTTCAAGCCAACAAAAGCCGCAGCTGTACCAAAACACTGGACAAAAATGAGCACACCCAGGAAGTGCATGCCCAAACCGGGCTGAACCCCTGCCCGCAAATGCCAGAACAGCAGCAGAACGACCACCATCCCAAACCAGAGGTTGGACTGAACAGGGTCCAGAAAACGCCGATAATCCAGCCTGAAAAGCGAAAAAGCGAAGAGCGGCAGCCAAACCGCCCAAGCGGCCCAGCACCACGCTTCGCTTAAAAGATTATCCGGCAGATTCACGCACGCATTTTATCGTGCGACCGCCGGAATTTACGACATTATCCGACCGCGCTCACCAGTTGCGGCACGGTTTCGAACAGATCGGCGACGAGGCCGTAATCCGCAACCTGGAAGATCGGCGCATCCGGATC
>NZ_JBDIYD010000012.1:0-84213 GCF_039649255.1 Dechloromonas sp. ZS-1
CGCCGGGCGCTGAAGGGCAGGTCTGCGCCAGATTGCTGCCTGACAACGGTCGATGGGCCAACGGCCGTTTTGGCCGATAAGTTGCCTGCCTGCTGCAGCAAATTGTTCATTGTCTACGGCAGCAGTTTTTCAGTAACCCGGCACGTTGTTTACTAACTGCGTCAACCTACAGGGGGAAACAGGATTGCGTGAGCAGGCTGGACTTAATTCCATATTTCGATAATACTCGAAATATGGAAACACTGAATGCTGCTGAACTGCTGGCTGCCCTTGGACATGAGTCCCGCCTTGCCATCTTTCGTCTGCTGGTCGAAGCCGGGCCGGGCGGGGCGACGGCGAGCGCGATTGGCGAGCAACTGGGGATGGCCCCCGCAACGCTCTCTTTTCATCTGGCGCACCTGAGCCGGGTGGGGCTGATCGCCGGGACGCGGGAGAGCCGCTTTATCCGTTACGCCGCGAGCTACGCGACGATGGATGAACTGATCGCCTTCCTGACCCGCAATTGCTGCCAGGGCGAAGCCTGCCTGCCGAAAACCGCCTGCTGCGACACGATTGAAAAGCGTCGCGCCGATCTGGAGAAACCCTGATGTCCACGTTGAAAACTGTGCTGGTGCTGTGCACCGGCAATTCCTGTCGCTCGCAAATGGGCGAAGCCATCCTCAATCACGATCTGGCCGGGCTGGTGCGCGGCATTTCCGCCGGTACCCGGCCGCAGCCCAAGGTCGCCGACGGCGCGATCGAGGCGCTGCGTCTGGCCGGCCTGCCGACCGCGGGGTTGCACCCCAAGGACGTCGAGGCCGTGATGGACGAGGCAATCGACCTGGTGGTCAGCGTGTGTGACAACGCCAAGGAAACCTGTCCGGTCTTTCCGCGGCCGGTAGCGCGCATTCATCTGCCTTTCCACGATCCGCACGGCGAACCGCTGGCCAGCTTTGTTGCCGTCCGCGACGACATCCGCGCCCGCCTGGTGCCGGCAGTACGGGCAGCGTTGGGTCTGGGGGAAGCCTGATGTCGGCACAATGTGAAATCACCACCAAGGCGGCAGCCGGCGCACCGATGAGCGTTTTTGAGCGCTATCTGACGGTCTGGGTCGGCCTCTGTATCGTCGCCGGGATTGCCCTGGGCCAGCTGGCACCCGGCGTCTTCCAGGCCATCGGTCGGCTGGAGGTGGCGCAGGTCAATCTGCCGGTCGGTCTGCTGATCTGGGTGATGATCATCCCGATGCTGGTCAAGGTCGATTTCGGTGCGCTGCATGAAGTGAAGCAGCATGTGCGCGGGATTGGCGTGACGCTGTTCGTCAATTGGCTGGTCAAGCCGTTCTCGATGGCTTTCCTCGGCTGGTTGTTCGTGCGCAACCTGTTTGCGCCGCTGTTGCCGGCCGACCAACTCGACAGCTACATCGCCGGCCTGATTCTGCTGGCAGCAGCGCCCTGTACTGCGATGGTCTTCGTCTGGAGCCGGCTGTCGAATGGCGACCCGCTGTTTACGCTGTCGCAGGTGGCCTTGAACGACACGATCATGGTGGTCGCCTTCGCCCCGTTGGTGGCCTTCCTGCTTGGCCTGTCGGCCATCACCGTGCCTTGGGATACGCTGCTGACCTCGGTGGTGCTCTACATCGTGATCCCGGTGGCGCTTGCCCAATGGTGGCGCAAGGCGCTGCTGGCCCAGGGGCAGGCAGCGTTCGATGCTGCGATGGCCAAGATCGGCCCGTGGTCGATCACGGCCCTGCTGGCCACGCTGGTGCTGCTTTTCGCCTTCCAGGGCGAGGCCATTCTCAGGCAGCCGCTGGTCATCGCGCTGCTGGCCATCCCCATCCTGATCCAGGTGTTTTTCAACTCGGCGCTGGCGTACTGGCTGAACCGGGCGGTGGGCGAGAAACACAATGTCGCTTGCCCGTCGGCGCTGATCGGTGCCTCCAACTTCTTCGAACTGGCGGTCGCGGCCGCAATCAGCCTGTTCGGTTTCGAGTCGGGGGCGGCGCTCGCCACGGTGGTCGGCGTACTGATCGAGGTGCCGGTGATGCTGCTGGTGGTCAAGGTGGTCAATGCCAGCAAGGGCTGGTACGAAGCAAGGTAAGCGAAGAACACGGTCAACGCCCCTCGGGGACAGAAAAGGAGTCGATCATGGATGGCCTGATGCTGGCCCTGCAAGGCGGCCTCGACAGCCTGGCTTCATATCTGGCAGCGCATGTGCTGCTCTGCCTGGTGCCGGCCTTTTTCATCGCCGGTGCTTTATCGGCGCTGGTGCCGCAGCAGGCGATCATCCGCTTTCTCGGGCCGACGGCGCCCAAGTGGATGTCCTACTCGGCGGCGGCCGGTGCCGGCAGCCTGCTGGCGGTGTGCTCCTGCACCATCCAGCCCTTGTTTGCCGGTATCTATAAAAAAGGGGCAGGGCTTGGGCCGGCCATCACCTTCCTGTTCTTCGCACCGGCCGCCAATATCCTGGCGCTGGCCTATACCGGCGTTGCGCTCGGGGCGGAGTTCGCGATTGCCCGCATCCTGCTTGCGCTGGCTTTCGGGATCGGCATCGGCATGATCATGGCCATCCTCTTTCGCGAAGCCGACGTGGCCCGACTCGGCGATGCGGCCACCTTCGCCGATGCCGGCGGCGTGCCGGGCAAGACCCTGGCCTTCATCGGCATGCTGGTGGCGCTGCTCTTGGCCGGGACCTTGAAGCTGGATCTGTTCAAAAGCGTGGTGTTTGCCTTCGAGTTGCCGTGGTCGGGTGCGGCCGGGGTGCAGCAGACGCTGGATCGGTGGGTTCCGGTCAATGAAGCCATCGGGGCAGAGGGTTTGAGTCTGCAGGGCGCGTTGCTGATCGGCCTGCTGGCGATGATCGGCGCGGTGGCCTGGCGGGGGCTGGGGACGGACGACGCCGGTTTCAATCGCCTGACGCCGCTGGCTTTGGGGCTGACCGTGCTGACCCTGATCGTTGCCGCGCTCGGCGTCCGGGTTGACGCCGCCGGCCTGCTGGTCAGCCTGACCGGGCGCACGCTGGCGGTCGCCGTCTGTGCGCTGGTGCTGATCCCGCTGGCCCGCCGGTTCGATGTCTGGGACGTCCAGCAGTGGCTGTGGGAAACCTGGCGCTTCGTGAAGCAGATTTTCCCGCTGCTCATCGTCGGCGTGTTTCTGGTCGGGGTGATCCGGGTGTTCATCCAGCCGGAGTGGATTCGTGCGCTGGCCGGTGCCAATACCCTGCTGGCCAACCTGAGTGGCGTGCTCTTTGGCGTCTTCATGTATTTCCCGACGTTGGTCGAGGTGCCGATTGCCAAGATGTTCCTGTCGCTCGGCATGCATCCGGGGCCGTTGATTGCCTACCTGATGGCCGACCCGGAACTGTCGCTGCAGAGTATCCTGATTACGGCAGCGATCATCGGCAAGCTGCGGGCCTGGACCTACGTCGGACTGGTGGCGCTGTTTTCCACGGTGGCCGGTTTGACCTATGGGGCCTGGGTGGATGGCATGCCCGCCTGGCAACTGGCTGCGGTGGTGCTGGGGTTTGTCGCCGGCGTCGTCGGCGTGCTGCATCTGATTGAAGGCCGCCGTCGCGCGGCCAGGGGAGAAACGACATGTTGATCAAGATTCTCGGCAGCGGGTGTGCCAAGTGCAACCGACTGGAACAACTGACCCGCGAGGCAGTGGCCGAACTCGGGCTTGATGCCAGCTTCGAGCATGTGCGCGAGATGGACCGCATCATGGCCTATCCGATCATGACCACGCCGGCGCTGGTGGTGGATGAGCAGGTGCTGGTTTCCGGGCGCATGCCCAGCAAGGACGAATTGCTGGGCTGGCTGCGCCCGGCCTGAAGAGGCCGGGGCGCGCACTTTGAGCCGGGGGCAGGGCTGACAGCCCGGGCTGCCGCCGTTAGACTGCCTGCTTTCTACTGATCGGCATCTTGCCCGCCTCATTGTGCTGAACCGGATCTGGGTTGCTTTCATTCTTGTCGGCTTTGCCGCTGCGCTGGTGCAGACGGTGCAGGGCGATCTCGACATTTTTTCGCGGGTCCTGAATGGCTTGTTCGACTCGGCCAAGACCAGCGTCGAGATTGCGCTCGGCCTGATCGGGATGATGAGCCTGTGGCTGGGCATCATGAAGATTGGCGAGCGCGGGGGGCTGATCGAGGTGTTCGGGCGGGCCCTGGCGCCGTTTTTTCGACGGGTCTTTCCGGAGATCCCGACCGGCCATCCGGCCAGTGGCAGCATTGTCATGAATTTTTCGGCCAACCTGCTCGGCCTGGACAATGCCGCGACGCCGCTTGGCCTGAAAGCCATGCGCGAGTTGCAGGAGATCAATCCGCAGAAGGAGACGGCGAGCAATCCGATGATCATGTTCCTCGTCCTCAACACGGCGGGGATCACGCTGATTCCGACTTCGGTGATCGCGATCCGGCAAAGCCTGGCCTTGAAGGAAGGACTGATCGGCTTCAATGCGGCGGATATTTTCCTGCCGACCCTGCTCGGGACTTTCGTCTCATTCTGTGCAGGCCTGGTGGCGGTGGCCATGTGGCAGCGCATCAACCTCTTTTGCCGGCCCGTGCTGGCCTTCTTCGCCGGTTTCGCCGCCCTGATGGGGGGCTTGTATCTCTGGCTGGGCAGCCTGCCGCCGGATGAGATGGCGCGCATGATCGGGCTGCTCGGCAGCGGGATCATCGTTTCCTTGATCGTGCTCTTCGTCGGTGTGGCCGCATGGCGGGGCATCGATGTCTATGAAAGTTTCGTCGAGGGTGCCAAGGAGGGCTTTGGCGTGGCCGTCCAGATCATTCCGTATCTGGTGGCGATGCTGGCGGCGATTTCCGTGTTTCGCAGCACCGGTTGCATGAGTTATCTGGTCGAGCTGATCCGCAGCGCGGTGCTGGCCTTGGGGCTGAATGCGGATTTTGTCCCGGCCTTGCCGGTCGGGCTGATGAAAACCTTGTCGGGCAGCGGGGCGCGCGGCCTGATGGTCGATGTGATGACGACCTATGGCGTCAATTCCTTCGAAGGGCGGCTGGCCGCCATCATCCAGGGCTCCACGGAAACCACCTTCTATGTGCTGGCGGTGTATTTCGGCAGCGTGGGCGTGACCAAGACCCGTTATGCCGTGGCCGGCGGGCTGATTGCCGATCTGGTCGGGCTGGTCGGCGCCATTTTGATTGCCTATGCCTTTTATCACTGAGGGCTACGGTCGACGCTGAAAATCGGCGAAAATCCACCTTTGCCGTTGCGAGTCTACGTTTGTGTCCACCCTGGTCGTCCTGAACAAGCCTTATGGTGTCCTCAGCCAGTTTACGCCGGAGGGCAAGTGGCGGGCGCTCAACGAGTTCATCCCGATCAAGGATGTCTATGTGGCCGGGCGGCTGGATGCGGACAGTGAAGGGCTGCTCCTGCTGACCGATGATGGTGCGCTGCAGGCACGCATTGCCGACCCGCGTTTCAAGCTGGAAAAAACCTACTGGGCGCAGGTCGAAGGCATACCGGACGAGGCGGCGCTGGATCGTCTGCGGGCCGGGATTCAGTTATCCGATTTCAAGGCCAAGCCGGCCAAGGTGCGTCAGATCGAAGCGCCGGATGCGCTTTGGGAACGCACCCCACCGATCCGCTACCGGGCAGCGATCCCGACCTCCTGGCTGGAAATCCAGATCAGCGAGGGGAAAAACCGGCAGGTCAGGCGAATGACAGCGGCCATCGGCTATCCTACGCTCCGCCTGATTCGCCACGCCGTGGGGCGGCTGACTCTGGATGGCCTGCAACCCGGCGAATGGCGTCGCTTCGAGGCGAGCTTCGCGGATCTGGCACCCCCGTCCACACCGCGCCAAGGGAGAAAAACACCATGAAAAAAATCATTGCCATTGCACTGACGGCCTCGCTGTCTGCCGTGACCCTGCTGGCCGATGCCGCACCGCGCCATCCGGCTCCTGCGGGCAAGCACAGCGCCAGCAAGGCTGCGGCCGCCAAAGCCCCCGCCGCCAAGCCGGCTGGCCTGAAGAAAAAGCAGCCTGTACTCAAGGCGCAGGCCAAAAAATCGCCGGCCAAAGCCAGCGCCCGCAAAGCACAGGCCAAGCATGCGCCGATGAAAGCGACGCAAGCGAACAAGGCGGCCAAACCTCCTCTGGCGAAAAAGGGGGGGGCAGCCAAAGCGCCGCGCACCCACCGCCTGCACTGATCGAACACGATGATGAAAAAATTTGCTTCTGCCTGCCTGCTGGCCCTCGCGGCCACGCTGGCGAATGCCGACATGCCGCGTATGGAACTCAATCTCGGCATGTTCCGTATTGATGCCGAGGTCGCGGCGAACGATGCGGACCGTCAGACCGGCTTGATGCACCGCCGCAGCATGGCACAGCATGCCGGGATGTTATTTGTCTTCCCGCAGCCGAACACCTACTGCATGTGGATGCGCAATACCTTCATTCCGCTTTCGGTGGCCTTTCTCGATCAGGATGGGGTGATCATCAATATCGAGGACATGCAGCCGCAAACCGAGGATAACCACTGTGCGCGCCGTCCGGCCCGTTTCGCGCTGGAAATGAACCGTGGCTGGTTCGCTCAGCGCGGTATCAAGCCGGGGACGCGTCTGGGCGGCCTCGACAAGGCACCCAACCGCCCGTGATTGCCCGTAGTCATTGGCGCCGCCGCTTGTTACGGGGGGCGCCGCTGCCCGCCTTGCGTTCCTGGCTCCTTGAAACGGGGTCGCTGACGGCGCGTTGCCAGCGCATGGCGACGACCTTTCGTGTCCGCCTGCTGACCTATCGACTGGGTAAGCCCTTGCCCGACGAGGCCGCCTGGCTGGGCCCCGCACACCTGCCAGCCCATGTGCGCGAGGTGCTGCTGGAGTGCGATGGCGTGCCGGTGATTTTTGCCCATACCATGCTGTCGACCGCCGGACACGGGCGCCTGAGCCGCTGGCTGGCCCGCCTTGGCAACCGCTCGCTGGGCTCCCTGTTGTTTACACACCCGGGGTTTCAGCGCGGCCCGCTGGAGTTCATCCGGGTAGACCGTCGCCACCCCTTGTTTGCCCGGGCCGTGTCGGCGGCCGCGCTGAATGATCCCCCCGCCGAACTCTGGGCCCGGCGCTCCGTGCATGCGCTGGATGGTCAGGCGGTGTTGGTGACGGAAGTCTTTTTGCCAGCCATCCTGGCCCACTGAAAGTGCTTGCTCAGGGCACCTGATTTGTATGGGTGTCGTACCAGCGATAACGGTTCTTTCCGCTTTTCTTGGCCTGGTACATGGCCTGGTCGGCATGCCGGAGCAGCAGGTCGGCATCTGAGGCGTCGCCGGGGTAGAGTGTGACGCCCAGGCTGGCCGAGACTTGTACGGTTTGCGTGCCGATGGCGACGGGGCTGGCTGCTGCGGCAAGGAGGCGGCCCAAAATCGGGTCGCAGTCGCGCGGTGAGGGGATGTCCATGAGCAGGGCAACAAATTCGTCACCGCCGATGCGTGCCAGGGTATCGCCCTGACGCAGGACATCCGACATGCGGCGTGCCAGCGCGATGAGCAGTTGGTCCCCGGCATCGTGCCCCAGGCTGTCGTTGATCTGCTTGAAACCGTCGAGATCCATGTAGACAAGGGCGATGGCATGCCCGCGCCGGGCGCTTTGCGTGATCGCCCGCTCGATGCGGTCGACCAGCAGGACCCGGTTGGCCAGGCCGGTCAGGGGATCGTAGTGGGCGTTGAATTCCAGTTGTTTCTGATAGTCGCGCAGGGCGGTGATGTCGGTTGAAATACCGCAGATACCGATCACCTCGGTTTTCTCAAGATCCTTGTATACCGGGGTTTTGACTTCCCAATACACCCGTCGTGCCGATGTGTCGGCGTTGACCTCGATTTCCTCGGTCGTATCTTGACCGGCAAGGACCTTCAGGTCGATCTGACGCAAGCGGGTTGCGGTTTCCGTCGGGAAAAACTGGCTGTCCGCCCGGCCGACGAGTCCGGTTTGATCGCAGCCAAACAGCTTCAGCGTTGGCTGGTTGGCGTAGGTGTAGCGACTCTCCGCATCTTTCATGTACACGTAGGCCGGCACATTATCGAGCGCATGCCGAAAGCGCTCGGTACTGAGCAGGGCTGCTTCCAGCGCCTGATGGTCTTTCTCCCGTGCGGCAAGCAGGGTGCTGAGTGCTGCCCGATTGTGCTCCAGGGTTTTCAGATCGCGGTAGGACTTGATCGCTGAGCGGACGGTCGTGTACAGCCGTGCTGAGGTGAGCTCGGTTTTGTCCTTGTAGTCATCGATGTCGAAATTGTCGATGACGAAACGCTCCGGAGCCATGCCGGGTTGCCCGGTCCGGATGACCAAGCGGATGAACGGATCGGCACGTTCCTGGCGAATGTGTTCGACCAGCCGCAAACCGGCATCGTCGCTTTCCATGACGACATCGATCAGGGCCAGGGCGATGTCATCATGTTCTGCCAGCAGTTGCTTCGCTTCTGCTGCACTGGCTGCCTCGAGCAGGGCGAGGGGGCGTCCGTCGAAGCGGAAGCCTTTGAGGTTCAGGCGGGTCAGGGCGCGGACATCGGCGTCATCGTCGGCAACCAGGACATGCCAGGGCGCAGCATCTCCGTTCGGTGAGGGCATTTCACCGTTGTTTTTGCGGACCAGCTTCATGGGTGGCCTCGAAGGCCGTGGAGAGGGAGACAGGTCATGTGGATGGGCAAAGGCAACATGGCCGGAAATCAGTGGATGGGACGTTCATTGTTGCGCTGGGCGGATTCGATCAGCGTTTGCAGATCGCCGCGGCGCAGGAGTTTCAGGAAGGCGTCGACCACCGCGGGGTCAAACTGGGTGCCGGCACCGGCCTCGATGGCGGCAGCGGCCTCCCGAATCGACCAGGGGTCTTTGTAGGGGCGGCGGCTGAGCAGGGCATCAAAGACATCGACGACGGAAACGATGCGCGTCAGCAGGGAGACTTCGCTGGCCGGGCGGCCGCTGGGGTAGCCGGTGCCATCCCAGCGTTCGTGGTGGGATTGCGCCACCTCCCGCGCCATGGCCAGGGCCGGATTATGGGAGAGGATGCTGGCGCCGATATTGACGTGGGTCTTCATGACCTCGAATTCTTCCGGTGTCAGTTTGCCGGGCTTGCGCAGGATGTCGTCCGGTATGCCGATCTTGCCGACGTCGTGCAGGCGGCTGGCTTTGCCGTAGGCGACGGCCTGATCGGCCGGGATGCCCATTTCCTGCGCGACCAGACAGGTGTAGGCGTCGATTCGTTTGACATGGCCGCCGGTGGTCTTGTCCTTGAATTCGGCAATTTCAGCCAGCATGTCGATCGCGTCGTCGTAGGCGCTCTGCAAGTCGAGGTGGAGGCGAAGATTTTCCAGGGCGCTCGAGCATTGCTGCGCCATGATCATGAGCAGGTGAATGTCGTCCTCGGTGAGATGACGGGTCGGCTCGACATAGACAAACCCGACGCGGTCTCCCTTTATCTGCAGCGGGACAACCAGTCCGTTCTGGCGTACCAGAGCAGGCAGGACGCCACTATCCAGGGCCTGGATGCAGGACTGCCGGATTTCGGCCAGGCGTTGCTGATCGGTGACGTGTCCGGTCGTGGCGTGAACGGTGATGTCACGCCCGTCGACCGTCGCCAGCATGCCATCGACGGTTGAAATGAAGCCCACATCTGCCAGGTTGCAGAGGCCGATGATCTGGGTCAGGACCCCTTCAAAAAACGCGTTCAGGGATGCATTGGAAATCTTGTACAGGTCGGGCGCAGCATGCAGTACGCGCGACAGACCAATGCGGTTGAGGTCGATGGTTTTGAGGTCGCGATAGCCTTTGATGGCGGAACGTACGGTGGTGTAGAGCCGGGTGGCGGTCAACTCCGTTTTGTCCTTGTAATCGTCGATGTCGAAGTTGTCGATGACGAAGCGTTCCGGCGCAACACCGGGCTGGCCGGTGCGGATGACCAGACGGATCATCTTGTTGCCCAGAGTCTGGCGAATGTACTCCACGAGGCGCAAGCCGGCATCGTCGGTTTCCATGACGACATCGATCAGGGCGACGGCAATATCGCGGTGTTCGTTCAGGCGCTGACGCGCTTCTTCGGCCGAGGCGGCTTCGATGAACTCGAGTTCACGACCATCGAAGGTGAAGCCTTTCAGGTTGAGACGGGTCAGTGCCCGAATGTCGGCTTCGTCATCGACCACCAGAATCTTCCAGGAGTGGCGCGCAGGCACCTCCCTGCTGGTGCTGCCCGGATCGGGCGTCGGGGTGTTCCGGATCAGTTTCATGCGATACCTTCAGGCGCGTTGAAGGGGATGGAGAGCGTAAAGCGAGTGCCATGGCCGGGGGCGCTGTCGCACTCAATGCTTCCCCCCAGTTTGCTCGCCACCAGGGTGTAGCACAGATAGAGTCCCAGGCCGGGGCGTCCCTGGCTGCGTTGTGTGGTGAAAAAAGGCTCGAAAACGTGTGCTGCGATGTCGTGCGTCATGCCTTGCCCGTTGTCCTGGCAGAGCATCTGCAGGTGCTGTCCTGCACGGGTGACGGTCAGTTCGATGTGCGGGCCGGGATGGCCGGCCGGAAAAGCGTGGTGCAAGGCGTTGTCGATCAGCGTCATGAAGATCTGCTCGTAAAGACCGGGCAGGCTGTTCAGCATCAGGTTGGGCGGGCAATTCAGGGTGACGCTGACACCCCGCTGGTTCAGTTCGCGCTTCAGTCCGGTCAGGACATCTTCGATGCAGGCACGTAACGAAAAGTGTTGCTCGCTCAGCGTATCCTGCTCGAGCGAGCTCTGTTTGATTCTCTGAACCAGTTCACCGGCGCGGCGCAGGTTGCTGGTGGCCAGGCGGTTGCCTTCGCGCAATGTCTCGAGGTTGGCCTGCAGGACATCGGCGTCGACTTCGTCGCCTGCGAGCAGGCTGTCTATCCGGGCGAGCACCAGATCGGCATTGCTGGTGGCGCCGACTGCGACCCCGAGGGGTGTATTCATTTCGTGGGCAAACCCGGCGATCAGGCGTGCCAGTGAGGCCATTTTTTCGGCATTCAGGAGTTGCTGGCTGCTGGCTTCGATCTGGCGCAAGGCGGCCTTGAGGTCGGCCTGTTCCTTCTGGAGTTGCGTATTGGCTTGAGCCAGGCGCTGGGTGCGCTCGGCCACTTTTTCTTCAAGCCGCAGATTGCTCTCCTGTAGTTCCCGGTTTTGTTTTGCCAGCATGCCATACAACTGATACAGGGCGCCGAGCAGGGCGCTCATGCCGGGATCGCCGCTGTCGACCTCCTGGGCATAGGCATCCGCAGGCGCGAGACCGCGTTCTATGCCTGCAATCATGCGGGCCATGCGCTGGTCTTCTCCGAGAATATGCATGGTCAGCCAGGAGGCCAGAAAACCGTGCAGCAAGGCCGGGGCATTGGCGCTTTGCTGCCGGCGTTCCCACATGCTGACCAACTGTTCGACAAATTCGCGGTGATGCCGGGTATGCAGGTCCGCATGCCTGGGATCGACCGCCCAGCGGGCCATCAGCGCTTCTTCTTCGCTGAAGTGCTCGGTCGCATAACGCGCAAGATCGTCGAAGAGGGCTTGCAGGGTCGTCTCGTCACAATCGTTGTTGAGTAGCAGGTCGCCGACCTGATTGACCATGTCGACCAGATGCTGGTGCTGCTCATCGACGCGGCTGAGGCCGGTGACGAATTGGGGGGTCCAGATGAATGCCTGCATGACTTATTGCGTCCGGATTTCCGCCGGGAAGTCCACCTGGAAGCGTGTTCCCTGGCCTGGCGCACTGTCGCAGCGGATCGTGCCGTGCAATTGAACGGTGACGATGTTGTAGCAAATGTAGAGACCGAGAGCCCGGAGCCACCTTGGTTGCGCCGGGTGGTGAAGAACGGCTCGAAGATGTTTTCCAGTACCGACGGCGGCATGCCTTGACCCGTGTCGTGGTAGTTCAGGGTAAGGTGCGTGCCGCTGCGCGCCCAGGTGATCTGGATTTCCCCGCCGGGATGCGTATCCGGGAAAGCGTGGATCAGGCTGTTCATGATCAGATTGGTCAGCAACTGCTCGAGCAGGCCCGGGCAACCAAAAATGCTCAGCGTGTCCGGGCAGCTCAGATTGACCTGGATCGGTAGCCGTTTCAGTTGATTGTGAAGTGCGGCGAGGACATCGTGATTGAGTTCGAGCAGGGAAAATACACGGTTCTCATCGGAGCTCTGGTCGATTGACGTGCGCTTGAAGGATTGAATGAGGCGCGCCGCGCGCCGCAGGTTGCTGCTGGCCAGTTGATCGCCCTGGCGCAAGGTATTGAGTGCGGCGCGCAGATCTTCTTCGCTGACCTCGTCGCCGTCCAGTAAGGTTTCGATGTGATGCAGGGTGTCTTCGCTATTCGAGATGGCACCGACGGCAACGCCAATCGGCGTGTTGATCTCATGGGCAAAACCCGCCACCGTGCGTCCGAGCGAAGCCATTTTCTCGCTCTGAATCAACTGGTTGCGTGCGGCTTCGATTTGTACGATGGTGTCCAGCAGATCCAGCCAGCGGCGCCGCAATTGCTCGAGCAGCCACCAGACAGCGAGCAGGACGATCACGAAGACGCCGCCATGCATCAGGTAGGCGTGCAGGCGGCTGGGAGCGGCTGCATTCAGGAATGGGTCGTAGCGGTGGGTCACGCTGATGCCGCCCCGTATATCGCCGAGACGATAGCCCTGTTCGGCATGGCATTTCAGGCAGGGAGCGGTCACCTGCAGCGGGGCCATGTAGCGGTGCAGCATACCGAGTTCAGCATGGGGAACAAAGCCGATGTACTCGCTTTGCCCTTTCTCGAAGGCTTGGAGCGCGGTGCGCTCCCAGTCATCCGGTTCATTCAGGGGGTTGATTGGCTTCAGGCTGGTCAGCCGGAAGACAACGCCCTGATCCAGCTTGGCCAATTCCCCGATCTGCCGGGTCATGTAGGCCGGATTGATCATGGTCAGCTGGCGTCCGTGATTGTCCGTGATGTCCCTGCGGGCGTGCTGCAGATAAGGATTGGGCGGAGAGGCTTCGGTGACCGGGACATATACACCGGCATGTCCTGAGTTCCACTGACGGGTCAGTACCACCATCCGGAACATGTTGCGGGCACTCTCCGTGATGACCGATTCATTGTGTTCCCGAATGTCCTGCAGATGATCCATCAGCGACCAGCCGACGGCCCCGGCCCAAAGCAATAGCAACAGCAGCCAGTTCTTCCGGTTGGTGAGAAAGTGCGGCGTTGTGCTACTCATGCGTCCCTCTGTGTCTCCGCTGCGAGATCGCACTCGCTTGAGTTTGCCCGGGTTGGCGTCAATCTGACTACCTTACGTGTTTATCACCGGCAAGATAAGCAGGGTATTTACGAGGTCGGCAGGTGGCGTATTTGTTTTAAATTGTAATCAAATTTGATAATTAATCGTCAATATTATGATTTTCTTTGGCGCTATGGGGCGAGGAAAAAAAGACGCCTGGAATAAAAAAAGCCTCCGATGTCGGAGGCTTTTGGATGCGACGGGGCGTGCCCCGTGCAGGCTGGTCAGGCGAAGTTCGCAGCAGCGAAGTCCCAGTTGACCAGGTTGTTCAGGAAGGTCTCGACGAACTTCGGACGCAGGTTGCGGTAGTCGATGTAGTAGGCGTGTTCCCAGACGTCGACGCAGAGCAGGGCCTTGTCGCCGGTGGTCAGCGGGGTGCCGGCGGCGCCCATGTTGACGATGTCGAGGGAACCGTCGGCCTTCTTGACCAGCCAGGTCCAGCCGGAACCGAAGTTGCCGACGGCGGAAGCCTGGAAGGCAGCCTTGAAGGCGTCCAGGGAGCCCCACTTGGCATCGATGGCAGCGGCCAGGGCACCGGTCGGGGCGCCACCGCCGTTCGGCTTCATGCAGTTCCAGAAGAAGGTGTGGTTCCAGACCTGAGCGGCGTTGTTGTAGATGCCGCCGGCCGGGGCCTTCTTGACGATGGCTTCGAGGTCGAGGGCTTCGTATTCGGTGCCCTTGATCAGGTTGTTCAGGTTAACCACGTAGGCATTGTGGTGCTTGCTGTAGTGGTAGTCGAAGGTTTCGGCCGACATGTGCGGGGCCAGGGCATCCTTGGCGTACGGCAGCTGGGGCAGTTGGTGTTCCATGGGTTTCTCCGTTGTTGGTATCGAGGTTGAAACGAAAATTCTAGTCAGCTTCCGGGGGCGCGACAACCTGCGTCACCGTGGCGGCAGCCTGACCGCGTGCAAAAGAGAGCGTCAGGCGGTCGCCCGTTTGCAGTGCGGCGGCATCCCGAATCGCCTGTCCGTTGGCATCGAGGGCCAGCGCGTAGCCCCGGGCCAGGACTGCATGCGGGTTGAGTTGCTGCAGGCTGCGTTCGAGGCCGTTTAGTGTCGTGCGGCGGGCGAAAAGTTCCTGGCGGAGCTGGTTGTGCAGGCCTTGTTGCAGGTAGGCCAGCCGTTCCTGCTGGCGATGGGCTTGTGGTCGCACGGTGCGCAGGCGCTGTTCGAGCCGGGCAAGGCTGGCCTGTTGCCGCTCGAGGCTGCGATTTTGTGCCAGCGCCAGACGTTGACCGCAGGCCTGCACCTGCAGGCTCTGTTGGCGCAGCCGTTCAGCCGGATGGAGCAGACGGGCGCCCAGCCAGTCGAGGGCTTGCTGGCGCTGTGCCAGACCCCGTTCCTGATGGCGGGCGAGGCGCTCCCCCGTCTGCGCCAATTGCTGCCGGAGCTGCTCGCGATCCGGCGCTGCCAGTTCGGCGGCGGCGGTGGGGGTGGGCGCGCGCAGATCGGCGGCAAAGTCGGCAATGGTGAAATCAGTTTCGTGGCCGACGCCGCTGACCAGCGGCATCGGGCAGGCGCTGATGGCGCGGGCCACGACTTCTTCATTGAAGGCCCAGAGGTCTTCAATACTGCCGCCGCCCCGGCAGAGAATCAGGACGTCGCAGTCGCTGCGCCCGGCTGCCTGGATTGCGTCGGCAATGCGCTGTCCGGCGCCGTCGCCTTGCACCGGGGTGGGGAAGAGGCGCAGGGCGAGGTGCGGGGCGCGTCGTTTGAGCGTGCTCAGGACATCGCGCAGGGCGGCAGCCTGGGGGCTGGTGATGATGCCGAGTGTGCGCGGGAAAGCGGGCAGAGGCCGCTTGCGGTCGACGGCGAATAAGCCCTCGTTTTCAAGCTGGGCCTTAAGGCGCAGAAAACGCTCGAACAGATCGCCCTGGCCGGCGCGCCGGACGGCGTCCACGTTGAGCTGGAATTCGCCGCGCGGTTCGTAGAAGGAAACGAGTGCCCGCGCTTCGATCTTCTGGCCGTTTTCCAGTCGCCAGCCCAGCAGTTGCGCCCGGCTCCGCCACATGACGCAACGCACCTGTGCCTGGCTGTCCTTCAGGGAAAAGTAGACATGCCCGGACGCTGCGTAGGTCAGGTTGGAAATTTCACCGCTGATCCAGCTCAGCGGAAAGCGGCTTTCTAGGCATTCGCGGACGCGTCGATTGAGTTCCGTGACACTGAGTGGTGTGCTGGGGGCGGGGGCATCTATGAACATCCGTGCATTTTAACGTGTTGTCAGACGGTGTCGTAGCCACTTGACAATCTGAATAAAACACAAGTATTTGATTTTTAAGTATTTAAACAATTTGCCTTGTTTTTGGGCAGGGCAAGGAAAGTCCTTTGCTGGAGCGGGTTTGGCGCATTGGGTCACAATTCTTTCACAGACTTATCCACAGCTTCTGGGGATAAGCGCCATGCAGGCCGAATTTCCGGGGCTTGCCCCCTCTCTCCGGGGAGGGCAAAATCGTGGGCTGTTTTTCGTCCCCCAAGGATTCACCGTGTTAGAAATCATCAAGGCGGCCGGTTGGCCCATCTGGCCCCTGTTGCTGGCATCCATCATTTCTGTGGCCCTGATCATCGAGCGCCTGGTCGCCCTGCGGCGTGCCAAGGTGGTGCCGCCCGGTCTGCTGCAGCGTGCAGTGGGGGACTTCCGTCGCGGTGCCGACAACAGCCGCCTGCTCACGGATCTGGAAGCGCACTCACCCTTGGGCCGTGTGCTGGCCGCCGGCCTGCGCAATGTGAATAACAGCCGCGAGGTGATGAAGGAGTCGATCGAGGAAGCCGGCAGCGCCGTCGCACATGACCTCAATCGCTACCTGACCACGCTCGGGACCATTGCCTCGATCGCGCCTTTAATGGGCCTGTTTGGCACCGTGATCGGGATGATCGAGATTTTCGGTTCGCAAACGCCGGGCGCCGGCAATCCGCAGCAACTCGCGCATGGTATTTCCGTGGCGCTGTACAACACGGGATTCGGGATTTTCATCGCCATCCCGTCGCTGATCTTCTGGCGTCATTTCCGTGCGCTGGTCGATGGCTTCGTCATCGAGATGGAGCAGCAGGCCGTGCGCCTGGTGGAAGTCATGCACGGCGACCGGAAGTAAGCCATGAACTTTCAGCGTGGGCGTGGCCGGGAAGAGCCGGAAATCAACCTGATTCCGATGATTGACGTACTGCTCGTGATCATCATCTTCCTGATGCTGACGACAACTTACTCGAAGTTCTCCGGCCTGGAGATCAACCTGCCGACGGCCGAGGCCGGCAAGCAGGCCGAGCAGCCGAACGAGATCGATGTGGCCGTGACGCCGAACGGGCAGGTACTCATCAACAAGTCGCCGCTTGCCGCCAGCGACGTGCGCAGCATTGCCGATGGCCTGAAGCGCGCGGCGGGGACGCGCCCGGATCCGATCATCGTGATCAATGCTGATGCCAAGGCCACGCACCAGAGCGTGGTCGATATCATGCAGGCCGCGCAACAGGCCGGGTATCCGCATATCTCCTTCGCCACCCAGTCGCCCAACTGATGTTTGCCGCCTGGCTGCAAGGACAGTGGTTTGCACAACGCCGGCTCTCGCCGGCGTTGTGGCTTCTGCTGCCGCTTTTCCTGCCTCTCTGGCTGCTTTTTGTCCTGATTTCCGGCCTGAAAAAGCGGTTGACCGTCGCCGAGCGCTTGCCGGTGCCGGTGATCGTGGTGGGGAACATCACCGTGGGCGGGGCCGGAAAAACGCCGCTCACCATTGCGCTGGCCCAAGCGCTGCGCGCTGCGGGCTATCGTCCGGGCATCGTGAGTCGGGGTTACGGGCGCACGACACGCACGGTCTTGCCGGTGAGCGAAACGGCGACACCGGCCGAAGTGGGGGATGAACCCCTGCTGATGGCCCGGCGCACCGGGCTGCCCGTCTGGGTCGGGCGTGACCGCGCCGCCGCTGGGCGCGCCTTGCTGGCAGCCCATTCCGAGGTCGATGTGCTGCTCTGCGACGATGGTTTGCAGCATGCTCGCCTGGGGCGGGACATCGAACTGGCCGTGTTTGACCGGCGCGGCGCCGGCAATGGCTGGCGCCTGCCCTTCGGGCCCTTGCGCGAGCCGCTGTCGCGCTTGGGTCGTGTCGACGCCGTGGTGTTCAACGGCAGTGCCTCGGTGGCTGTGCCTGCCGGTGTGCCCGCATTCACCATGCAATTGCGTCCGGCAGCCTTTCAGGCACTGGGCAATCCCGTCCAGACCTGTACGGCTGCTGCATTGCACGGCAAGCCCTTGCACGCGGTGGCCGGGATTGGCCATCCCGAGCGTTTTTTTCAAACGCTGGCCGATCTGGGCCTGTCGGTCGTGCCGCATCCCTTCCCGGATCATCATGCCTATACCGCAGGTGATTTGTCCTTTGCAATGCCGCAGATCCTGCTGATGACCGAGAAGGATGCAGTAAAATGCGCGGCGCTGTCGCTCGGCGAATGCTGGGTCTTGCCCGTTGAGGCGGACCTGCCGCCGGCACTTGTTGAACTTATTCTGGAGAAACTCCGTGGACGCCAGGCTGCTTGATATCCTCGTCTGCCCGATTTGCAAGGGCAACCTCGAACACCGCAAGGCCGAGAAGGAACTGGTCTGCAAGCCGTGCAAGCTGGCTTTCCCGATCCGTGACGACATTCCCGTGATGCTCGAAGAGGAAGCCCGCCAGTTCGGGCCGGACGAGCAGTAATGGGCCACGTCGCCTTCAAGGTCGTCATTCCGGCCCGCTACGCGTCTACCCGTTTGCCCGGCAAGCCCTTGCTGGACCTGGGCGGCAAGCCGATGGCCGTGCGTGTGGCAGAGCGTGCACGCTTGTCCGGTGCGGAGGAGATCTGGGTGGCGACGGATGATGCGCGCGTGCGCGATGCCGTTGAAGCCCACGAAATCGCTGCGGTGATGACCCGTGCCGATCATCCGACCGGCACCGATCGCCTGGCCGAGGTGGTCGAGCAGCGCGGCTGGTCCAGCGATACGATCATCGTCAATGTACAAGGCGACGAGCCGCTGATCGAGCCGGAGGTCATCCTGCAGACGGCGCGCCAGCTCGCTGCCAGCGGGGCCGATATCGCCACGGTGGCGCACCCGATTACCGATGCGGCGGATTTCTTCAATCCGAACGTGGTCAAGGTCGTCTGCCGCGCTGATGGCGATGCAGCCTATTTTTCGCGCGCACCGATTCCGTATGCCCGCGACGAGTTCGCTGCAGCGGGGGGGCGAGATGCCTTGCCGGCGGCTTTCCCGGCCTATCGTCATGTCGGGCTGTATGCCTATCGGGCGAGCTTTTTGAAGGCCTACGCAGGGTTGACCGTAGCGCCCACCGAGCAGTTTGAAGCACTCGAACAACTGCGCGCCTTGTGGCACGGCTACCGGATCAGCGTCACCCTGATCGACGCCGCACCGGCGCCCGGCGTAGATACGCCGGAGGATGCCGAGCGGATGCGCAAACTGTTTGACCATGCCTGAAATAGCGAGTAATTTCCGGCCTTGAACATAAAGAGGATGGCCCGTTTCCATCCGAGAAAAAATTTCGATTCTTATATAAACCAGAGGGACCTTTTCATGAAGTTGATTCTGTTGGGCGCACCCGGCGCCGGCAAGGGTACGCAAGCCAAATTCATCAGTGAGAAATTCGGTATTCCGCAGATTTCCACCGGCGACATGCTGCGTGCTCAAGTCAAGGCCGGCACCGCGCTTGGCCTCGAAGCCAAAAAGCATATGGACGCGGGCGGCCTGGTGCCGGACGCGGTCATCATCGGCATGGTCAAGGAGCGCCTGACCCAGGACGACTGCAAGAATGGCTACCTCTTCGACGGCTTCCCGCGCACCATTCCGCAAGCCCAAGCCATGAAGGATGCCGGTGTGCCGATCGAGTTCGTGCTCGAAATCGACGTGCCGGACAGCGACATCGTCGAGCGTATGGCCGGTCGCCGCGCTCACCTGCCGTCGGGCCGTACCTATCACGTCAAATTCAACCCGCCGAAGGTGGAAGGCAAGGACGACGTGACCGGCGAAGACCTCGTTCAGCGTGACGACGACAAGGAAGAAACCGTCAAGAAGCGTCTGGATATCTATCACTCCCAGACCAAGCCGCTGGTTGATTTCTACACCAAGTGGGCTGCCGAAGGCGCTGCCCAGGCTCCGAAGGTGCGCAAGATCGCCGGTGTCGGTTCGGTGGATTCGATTACCGCGAGCGTTTTCGACGCCCTGAAGTAAGGGACGACCATGACCGGCAAGAACGCCTTCTACGCGCAGTCGGGAGGTGTGACTGCGGTCATCAATGCAACGGCGTGCGGCCTCATCGAGGCGGCGCGCCGTTTGCATTTGGCCTCGCCGGACAAGATCGGCAAGGTCTATGCAGGTCGTGACGGCATCATCGGTGCGCTGACCGAAGACCTGATCGACACCAGCCTGGAGTCCGATGCCGATATCGCCCGTTTGCGTGATACGCCGGGCGGGGCGTTCGGCTCTTGTCGCTACAAGTTGAAAAGCCTGGAGACCCACCGTGCGCAATACGAGCGCCTGATCGAGGTCTTCAAGGCGCACGATATCGGCTACTTCTTTTACAACGGCGGCAACGACTCGATGGACACCGCCTGGAAGGTGTCACAGATCGCCGAAGCCTTGGGTTATCCCGTGGTCTGTGTGGGCATTCCCAAGACGGTCGATAACGATCTGCCGCTGACCGATTGCTGCCCCGGCTTTGGCTCGGTGGCCAAATACGTCGCCACTGCCATGCGGGAAGCAGGCTATGACGTGGCCTCCATGGCACGTACTTCGACCAAGGTTTTCGTGATGGAAGTGATGGGGCGCCACGCCGGCTGGATTACGGCAGCCTGTGGCCTGGCAAGTGAGGCCGAGGGGGCACCGCCTCATCTGCTGCTGTTTCCTGAACGTCCCTTTGATCCTGAGGCTTTCCTGGTGCAGGTCGAGTCCTGCGTGCAGCGCCATGGCTATTGCACCATTGCGGTCTCCGAGGGGCTGTCGGATGCCAACGGTCGCTTGATTGCCGAGGGCGCAACGCGTGATGCCTTCGGCCACGCCCAGTTGGGTGGTGTCGGGCAGGTGGTGGCGCAGCTGATTCAGGATCGCTTGGGCTACAAATACCATTGGGCCTTGCCCGATTATCTGCAGCGTGCCGGGCGCCACCTCGCTTCGGCCACCGATCTTGCTCAGGCGTATGCACTGGGGGCGGCGGCGGTCGACCTGGCCCTGGCCGGCAAAAATGCCGTCATGGCCACCATCGAGCGCCTGTCTGACGCGCCGTATCGCTGGCAGGTCGGCGAGGCCCCGCTCTCCGCCGTGGCCAATGTCGAGCGCAAGATGCCGGCTGAATTCATCCGTGATGATGGTTTCCATATCACGCCTGCCTGCCGTCGCTATCTGCAGCCTTTGATTGAAGGCGAGGCGCCACCGCCTTTCCGGGATGGCTTGCCGGATTATGTCCGCTTGAAGAACATTGCAATCAGGAAGAAACTGGCAGCATTCACCATCTGATTTCTTCTGACTGCACAGGAGGGGAATCATGAGTACAGCCTTGTGGTTGGCTTTGGGGTGCGCGCTAATGGCCGTGCTGTATGGCTGGCGGGCCAGTTTGCAGATTCTTGCGTTACCGAGCGGCAATCCGCGCATGCAACAGATCGCCCGTGCCATTCAGGATGGCGCAGCAGCCTATCTGGCGCGGCAATATCGAACGATTGCCGTGGTTGGCATCGTGATTTTCCTCATCATCGGTTTCGTGCCCAAGCTGGGCTGGCCGACGGCCATCGGGTTTTTGATTGGCGCGCTGCTGTCGGGGGCAACGGGTTTCATCGGCATGCATGTTTCGGTGCGGGCCAATGTGCGGACGGCCGAAGCTGCGCGCGGTGGTTTGGCCCCCGCGCTGGCGGTGGCTTTCAAAGGGGGGGCGATCACCGGCATGCTGGTGGTTGGACTCGGCTTGCTGGGCGTGGCCGGTTATTACGCTTTCCTGCGGTCGACCGCCGGTGAAGCGCCTTTTTACCGGATTGTTGAGCCCCTGGTGGGATTGGCCTTTGGTTCCTCCCTGATCTCGATCTTTGCCCGCCTGGGCGGCGGCATCTTCACCAAGGGGGCCGATGTCGGGGCCGATCTGGTGGGCAAGGTCGAAGCCGGCATTCCCGAGGATGATCCGCGCAATCCGGCGGTCATCGCAGACAACGTCGGTGACAATGTGGGCGATTGTGCCGGCATGGCGGCGGATCTGTTTGAAACCTATGTGGTGACCGTGGTCGCCACCATGGTGCTGGCCGCACTGACCCTGAAATCTGCACCGGGGCTGGGGGAAAATCTGCTGCTCTATCCGCTCGCCTTGGGGGCGGTGTCCATCCTGGCCTCGATCATCGGCTGTCATGCCGTGCGGGGTGCAGAAACCGGGCGGATCATGGCTGCCCTTTACCGCGGCTTGATCGTGGCCGGCGGGCTGGCCTTGCTGGCGTATTACCCGATCACGGTCTGGTTGATCGGAGAGGGGGATGCGGCACTGTTGATCACGCCCTGGCGCATGTTCGGGTGTGCTGCGGTGGGCTTGGCGCTGACGGCCAAGCTGGTCTGGATTACCGAGTATTACACCGGCACCGATTATGGTCCGGTGCGGCATGTTGCGGCTGCCAGCCAGACCGGGCATGCGACGAACATCATTGCCGGGATCGGCGTCTCGATGAAAGCCTGCGCCTTGCCCGTGCTGGCGGTTTGCCTGGCCATTTATGTCGCGTTTGCGCTAGGCGGCTTGTTCGGGATTGCCATCGCTGCAACAGCCATGTTGTCGATGGCGGGGATCGTTGTGGCCCTCGATGCCTACGGCCCGATCACCGACAATGCGGGCGGGATCGCCGAAATGGCCGAGTTGCCCAAGGCGGTGCGAAACGTGACCGACCCGCTGGATGCGGTCGGCAATACCACGAAGGCTGTGACCAAGGGGTACGCGATCGGATCAGCCGGTTTGGCAGCGCTGGTTCTGTTTGCCGATTACACGCATGGCCTGGAAGCAGCGGGACTGACCGGGATTACCTTCGATCTTTCCAATCACCTGGTCATCATCGGTCTGTTTATCGGTGGATTGGTGCCGTATCTGTTCGGCGCCATGGCCATGGAGGCGGTCGGGCGTTCCGCCGGTGCCGTGGTGATGGAAGTCCGGCGGCAATTTGCCGAGATTCACGGCATCATGGAGGGCAAGGCCTTGCCCGACTATTCGCGTGCCGTGGATATGTTGACCGTGGCGGCCATCAAGGAAATGATGCTGCCTTCCATTCTGCCGCTCGCGGTACCGGTGGTGGTGGGCTTGCTGCTGGGGCCTCAGGCGCTGGGTGGGGTGCTGGTCGGCACGATTGTCACCGGCCTCTTTGTTGCCATTTCCATGACAACGGGCGGTGGTGCTTGGGATAATGCCAAGAAATACATCGAGGATGGCCAGCATGGCGGCAAAGGCTCGGATGCGCACAAGGCGGCCGTGACCGGCGACACCGTCGGCGACCCGTATAAGGATACGGCCGGACCTGCGGTGAACCCGCTCATCAAGATCATCAACCTGGTCGCGTTGTTGATTGTGCCGTTAATGGTATGAAATCCGCTTTTTTCTGGTAAAAAGGCGGTCTAGGCCGCCTTTTTACATATCTTGATATATGGACAAAGGAGGGTGTTTAGAATGGGTCCCGCATCACTATCAGATTGGCATGACAGAAAACAACAAAAATACCGCTGAGCCCGACAAGGCCGGGCTTCGGGAGGATTTGCTGCATCACGATCCCTTGCTGGATTGCCTGGTGGAGCTGACGCGTATTCATGGCCGCCCCAGTACGCGTGCGGCCCTGGTGGCCGGGCTGCCCCTTGAAAAAGGCATTTTGACGCCCTCGCTGTTTGCCCGCGCGGCGAATCGTGCCGGCTTGTCTGCCAAGGTGCAGCGCCGTTCGCTGGAAAAGATCGACGATGCCCTCTTGCCTGTCGTACTGCTGCTGAAGGGCGATTCCGCCTGTATTTTGCTGGGCTGGGATGAGACGGGCGAGCAGGCGCGCTTGCTGTTTTCTGAGACCGGCCAGGGGACGGTGCTGCTTAACCGCGCGGATCTGGCGGAGCGTTACGCCGGTATTGCCATTTTTGCCCGTCCGCATTTCCGCTTTGACAAGCGCACGCCGCAAGTAGGCGCAGTTCGGCTGCGCCACTGGTTCTGGGGCGCGATGGCTGATCAGTGGCCGGTCTACCGTGATGTGCTGGGTGCCGCCTTGCTCATCAACGTGATCGCCCTGGCCATGCCGCTGTTCAGCATGAACGTCTATGACCGGGTGGTCCCCAACCGTGCCATGGAGACCCTCTGGGTGCTGGCCTTGGGGGTGCTGCTGCTCGTTGGCGTAGACCTGACCTTGCGCCTCTTGCGCGGTTACTTCATTGATCTGGCCAGCGCACGGATCGATCAGGAGCTGTCTGCGAAGATCATGGCCCGTGTTCTGGGCGTGCGCCTGGAAAACCGTCCGGCCGCAGTGGGGGCGTTTTCCTCCAATCTGCGTTCCTTTGAAACGGTTCGTGACTTCATTACGTCCGCTTCGGTGACCGCCTTCATCGATCTGCCGTTTGCCTTCATCTTCATTTTCGTCATCGCGCTGATTGCGTGGCAGCTGGTCATTCCCGTCCTGCTTGCCATCGTGGCTGTGGTGATCTATGCCTACATCCTGCAGCACAAGATGCATGCCTTGTCGGAGACGACCTATCGTGCCGGCGCGTTGCGCAATGCGACGCTGATCGAGAGCCTGACGGCGCTGGAGACGATCAAGACACAAGGCGCCGAGAGCGTGATGCAGTCGAAGTGGGAGAAGTCTGTTGCCTTCGTCTCCCGCGTCAATAACGAGATGCGTTTTTTGTCGGCGGCAGCGAGCAATGGTGCGGCAGAAATCCAGCAGATCGTGAATGTGGTGGTGATCGTGGCCGGGGTCTATCTGATCAGTACCGGTAATTTGAGCATGGGCGGGCTGATTGCCTGCACCATGCTGTCATCCCGTGCGGTGGCGCCGCTGGGGCAGATGGTCGGTTTGCTGATGCAGTTCCACAATGCCAAGGTTTCTTTGGAGTCTCTGGAAAAAATCATGTCCAATCCGGTGGAGCGACCGGAGGATGCTGCCTTCGTGCACCGGCCCGATTTGCGGGGGGATATCGAGTTTCGGGATGTGGCCTTCAGCTATCCCAATGCGCCGGTATCTGCCTTGAAAGGCTTGCACTGCAAGATCCAGGCTGGAGAGAAGGTCGTGGTGATCGGGCGGATCGGTTCGGGTAAGACAACCTTGCAAAAGCTCTTGCTCGGTCTTTATCAGCCGACTTCGGGTGCCGTCTTGATCGATGGCGTGGATCTGCGCCAGCTGGATCCGGCAGACTTGCGCCGTAATGTCGGTTATGTGGCGCAGGATGTGACGCTGTTCTATGGCACGTTGCGCGACAACATCACCATCGGCGCCCCGTACGCGGATGATGCGGCGGTGGTGGCGGCAGCCGAGGCAGCCGGTTTGACCGAGTTCGTGAATCGGCATCCGGATGGTTTCGACATGATGATTGGTGAGCGCGGTGACTCCTTGTCCGGCGGTCAGCGCCAAGGGGTGGCCATTGCCCGTGCCTTCCTGATGGATCCGCCGATCCTTTTGCTGGATGAACCCACCAGCTCGATGGACTTCTCTTCCGAACAGGCCTTCAAGCAGCGCCTGAAGGAGATGGCCGCGCACAAGACGGTGATCATCGTCACCCACCGCAACAGCCTGCTGGAACTGGCGACCCGCGTCATCATTGTCGATGACGGAAAAATCGTGGCCGATGGTCCGCGCGATCAGGTGATTCAGGCGCTGCAGAGCGGTCGTATCGGGAGGTCGGCATGATCATGCGCTTGAAGAAATGGGCTGTTGTCATCCACGCCTGGCTTGAACGGCGGGCTGAGCGCGCCGCACCCTATGTCGAGAAGGTGCTTGGCCGTTTGCCCAACAAGGAGGAGCAGGAGGCGGTCGACTTCGCCACGGATGCCGATTTGGCCATCATCCGTCAGGAGCCGCTGCGGGCTCGGGTGCTCTTGCGAGCCATTGGCCTGGTCATCCTGCTTTTCATCATCTGGGCTGCGCTGGCGCGGCTTGATGAAGTGACCCGGGGGGACGGCAAGGTGATTCCGTCCCGTCAGGTTCAGGTGTTGCAGAGTATTGATGGCGGCTTGGTGTCGGAAATTTTGGTGCGCGAAGGCGATGTGGTTCAAGCCGATCAGTTGCTCGTCAAAATCGATGAAACCCGCTTTGTCTCTTCCGTAAAGGAAAACCGGGCGCAGTACCTTGGCTTGCTGGCCAAGGCGGCTCGCTTGAAGGCCATTTCGGACGGCAAGGCCTTTGTTCCGCCGCCTGAGGTCATCAAGGAAGATCCTGAGGTCGTGGCGCAGGAGCGCCAGTTGTTTGAGGCCAAGCGTGAGGAAATGAACGCAACGGTGTCGATTGCCCGACAGCAATTGGCTCAGCGACAACAGGAACTCAATGAGGCACAGGCGCGACGTGCTCAGGCCTCGCAGGGCTATGACCTGACCGCGCGAGAATTGGCCGTAACCAAACCCTTGATTTCATCCGGGGCTGTTTCCGAAGTCGAGTTGCTGCGTCTTGAGCGTGATGTATCCCGTTATCGCGGTGAGCGTGACCAGGCTTCTGCCCAGATCACCCGGATTCAGGCCGCGATCGGCGAGGCGCAGCGCAAGATCGAGGAGGTCGAACTGACGCATCGCAATGATGCCGGCAAGGAACTCTCGGAAACCATGTCCAAGCTGAATAGCCTGGCGGAAAGCAGTGTCGGACTGTCGGACCGGGTCAAGCAGTCTTCGATCCGCTCTCCGGTAAAAGGCACGGTCAAGCGTCTTCTCGTGAATACGGTTGGCGGTGTCGTGCAGGCCGGTAAGGACATCATCGAAATCGTGCCGCTCGAAGATACCCTGCTGCTGGAGGCCCGCGTTCAGCCTCGGGATATCGCCTTCCTGCGTCCGGGTCAGCCGGTGATGGTCAAATTCACAGCCTACGACTTTTCCATCTACGGTGGTTTGGAAGGGACGCTGGAGCACATTGGTGCGGATACCGTCATGGATGACAAGGGCAATCCGTTCTACGTCGTGCGAGTACGGACGGTCAAGCCCGGCTTCGGTGATGCCAATCTGCCGATTATTCCGGGGATGGTGGCGGAGGTGGATATCCTGACCGGGAAGAAAAGCGTGTTGTCTTACCTGTTGAAGCCAGTGTTGCGCGCCAAGAGTGTGGCGCTCACGGAGCGATGATGAACCATTGGGCTGTTGATCTTGATGCCTTGGAGCTCCTCTTTTTGAAAGAGGCTTTTCCTGGCTTGAAATTGCTATCCCGGAGCGAGGTTTCCGGTTTTCAGCATCCGGAGGGGGGGGTCTTTTGGCTGCGCCTGAAAGCGGGCCAGGATGTGTCCACCTGTTTGCCCTTGGCTCATGCTGCGGAATTCCATGTGGTCTTGCTCTGCGATGAGCCGGATGAAAGTGTGGTGGTCTCCGCGCTGGCAGCGGGGGCGGCAGGGTGCTGTAATAGCCGTGCAGCGCCCGAAGTGCTGCAGCAGGTTGCACTTGTTGTTGGCAATGGCGGGCTCTGGGTCGGCCAATCCTTGTTGCAGAAGCTTGTGGGGGCAACCGCACGGGCGCTGGCGCAACGCCCGGCCACCGAGGCGCCGGCCTCGTGGCGTCAGGCGTTATCGGAGCGTGAGATTCAGGTTGCCGAGCGGGTTGCCGCCGGGGATAGCAATAAGGAAATCGCGCGTGTTCTGGATATCACGGAACGCACGGTCAAAGCCCATCTCAGCACCATTTTCGAGAAGCTCGGCATACGGGATCGCCTGCAGCTTTCCCTGAGGGTCAACGGGCTGTAAGGCCCGTTTTTCATTTGTAAATTTATGTGTATTGGATGACTGTACTTTGGTGCAATAGTCATCCCATTTGCGGAACCCTAGACTTGGCAGTATTGCTTATAGTCTCTGGAGTTCCGTCATGGCCCAAGCCCAAGTTATCGCCAAAGTCGCAGCCCTGTCTGGTGAAGCATTCGCCCGGGATGCTGCCGGTAAGATGCGCCGTCTCAAGCTCGGTGATGTCATCCGAGAAGGTGAGACCGTGCTCTCTGCGGATGGTGGGCAGGTCATTCTCCAGTTGGCAGATGGGCGCCAGATGCCGGTGCGTCCGGGTGACGTCGCACGGATTGATGTCGAAGTGGGTGCGCCGGTAAAACCCAATGCCACGGACAGTGCTGTGGCCAATGACAAGAAGGGTTTCCAGAAAATTGCCAAGGCACTTAACAGTGGCGGCAATCTGGATCAGTTGCTTGAAGAGGAAGCACCGGCCGCTGGTACGGCCTCGGGAGGGGACGAGGGGCACACCTTTGTCGAATTCCTGCGTGTGGTCGAGACGGTCGATCCGCAGGCCTATCAGTTTGGATTTGCCGCGACCGGGACGCCGCAACTCCAAGGTAACCCTGCCATTCTGTCCGACTTCGCACCGCCGACGGTGAGTGCGTTTCTGGACTCGGCATCCGATAGCGGCTTGAAGGGCGATGGGCTGACCAATGACAAAACACCGACGATCAGTGGTGCCGGCGAGCCGGGTGCCAAGATTGCGGTGACGATGCCGACGGGTGAAATCCTGAGCACGACCGTCGCACCCGATGGAAAGTGGACTGTCACACCGAAGGTTGATCTCCCTGATGGCAAGGCAGATATCACCGTCAAAGCAACCGATGATGCTGGCAACACGACGACGGTGACGGTACCCATTACCGTTGATACCACCCCGCCAGCCTTGAAAGCCGTACTGGACCCGGCATCCGATAGCGGCACGAAGGGGGATGGTATTACCTCCGACAAGACGCCGACGATCAGTGGTACGGGTGAGCCTGGAGCGCAAATCGAAGTGACGGTGCCGTCGACCGGCGAAAAGCTGACGACGACGGTGGGCTCCGATGGCACGTGGAGTGTGACGCCCAAGTCCGATTTGCCCGAGGGTAAAACCGAAATTTCGGTCAAGGAAACCGACCCGGCCGGTAACAGCAGCACCACAACGGTGCCGGTGACGATCGATACCACGGTACCCAATGCCGGGGCAGCGCCGAAGGTTGATATTACGGAAGACGCGAACAATGACGGCTTTATTAACAAGGCTGAGTTGGTTGGTCAGGTTGATGTGAAGGTGACGTTTGATCCGACGAAGGTTTCGTTGGGTGACGTGGTGAAGGTGACGTCGGGCGGCGTGACGAAGGACGTTGCGGTGACGGCGGGTGATCTGTCGAATGGTTACGTGACGACGAGCTTTGCGCCGGCGGCGGAAGGCGTGACGCAAGTGGTGACGGCGGTGATTGTGGATGCTGCGGGGAACCAGAGCGGGACGGGTGCTGATAGCGCGAAGCTGGACCTGAGTTCGCTGGACGGGATTGCGATCAAGATTACGGAAGACGCGGACAACGACGGGTTCATCAACAAGGCCGAACTGCAAGGGACGGTCGGTGTTGAAGTGACGCTGCCGGCGACGGCGGTTGCGGGCGACCTGTTGACGCTGAAGGCCTCCGGGAATGCGGATCAGAGCATTGTTCTGACGCAAGCGCAGATTGATGCGGGGAAGGTTGTGATTGAACTGCCGGCACCGGCCTCGGGTGCGACGCTGGTGGTGACGGCGCAGGTGACGGACCCGGCGGGTAACAAGTCGGCGGAAGTGAGCGACAGCGCGAAGCTGGACACGGTTGCGCCGGATCTGACGGCGCAGCTGGATCCGACGTCGGACAGCGGGACGAAGGGAGACGGGATCACCTCGGACAAGACGCCGACGATCAGTGGTACGGGCGAGCCGGGTGCGAAAATTGAAGTGACGGTGCCGTCGACCGGCGAGAAGCTGACGACGACGGTTCAGCCGGACGGCACGTGGAGCGTGACGCCGGTGACTGATCTACCGGAAGGCAAGACGGACATTTCGGTGAAGGAAACGGATCCGGCGGGGAACACGACGACGGCGACGGTGCCGGTGACTGTGGACACGAAGGCGCCGGACCTGACGGCACAACTGGACCCGACTTCGGACAGTGGCACGAAGGGCGATGGCCTGACGAACGATGCGACGCCGACGATCAGCGGGACGGGCGAGCCGGGCGCGAAGATTGAAGTGACGATGCCGGGCACGGGCGAGAAGCTGACGACGACGGTGCAGCCGGATGGCACGTGGAGCGTGACGCCGACGCAGGCGCTGCCGGACGGTGGTCCGGTGAATGTCGCGGTGAAGGAAACGGATGCCTCGGGGAATACGACCGAGAAGACGGTGCCGGTGACGATTGATGCGAGCGTGCCGAACGGTGGCAATGCGCCGGTGGTTGAGATCACGGAAGACGCGAACAACGACGGCTTCATCAACAAGGCGGAAGCGGTTGGTAACGCTGGGGTGAAGGTATCGTTTGACGGGACGAAGGTCTCGGTGGGCGACGTGGTGGAAATCACCTCGGGTGGTGTGACGAACAAGGTCACGATCACGGCGGCAGACCAGTCGAACGGCTACGTGACGACGGAATTTGCACCGCAAGCCAGTGGCACGGTGATGGATGTCACGGCGCAGATTGTGGATGCTGCGGGCAACAAGAGCGGCACGGGGACGGACAGCGCGAAGCTGGACCTGACGGTGTTTGGCACGCCGGTGGTGAAGATCACGGAAGACGCGAACGACGACGGCTTCATCAACAAGGCCGAACTGCAAGGGACGGTGGGTGTTGAAGTGGGTCTGCCGGCGGGTGCGGTTGCGGGCGACCTGTTGACGGTGAAGTCGACGGGGAACGCGGACCAGGGGATTGTGCTGACGCAAGCCCAGATTGATGCCGGGAAGGTTGTGCTGGAACTGGTTGCACCGGGCAATGGCACGGAACTGGTGGTGACGGCCCAAGTGAAGGATGCGGCCGGCAACGAATCGCTGGTGGCGAGCGACAAGGCGGTGATTGCGACGGCGGACCAGGGGGCGCCGGTGGTGAGCATTACCGAAGACACGAACAACGACGGATGGCTCAACGCAGGCGAACTGTCGGGTGACGTTGGCGTGAATGTGGGTCTGCCGGGGACGGCGAAGGCGGGCGACAGCCTGCTGGTGTCGGTGAATGGCGTGGATCGTGCGCCGATCGTGCTGACGGCGGCGGACATTGCTGCAGGCAACGTGGCGATCACTGGGGTGGTGAGCCCGGGCGAAGGCCAGACGCTGACGGTGACGGCACAGATCAAGGATGTGGCGCAGAACCTGGGGCCGGTCGGCAGCGACAGCGCGAAGGTTGATACGACGGCGTATCAGAACCTGGCGATCAGCATTACGGAAGACACGAACAACGACGGTTTCATCAACGCAAGCGAACTGAACGGCAAGGTTGATGTGCGCGTGACGGTGCCGCAAGGTGCGGCCGTGGGCGACACGTTGACGGTGACGGGCTCGGGGAACGTGGCGCAGGTGATCACGCTGACGGCGCAACAGATTGCGACGGGCTACGTGGATGTGTCGTTCAATCCGACGGCGAGCGGGACGACGTTTGAAGCGACGGCCTCGATCAAGGATGCGGCAGGCAACAGTGCGGGACCGGTGAAAGACACGGCCCAGCTGGTTCTGAGCCAGCCGGGCGCGCCGGTGGTGACGATTGCGGAAGACGCGGACAACAACGGCTTCATCAGTAACGCGGAACTCAATGGTGACGTCGGGGTGACGATTGCGTTGCCGGCGACGGCGAAGGCAGGCGACAGCCTGCTGGTGACGGTGAATGGCGTTGCCCTGACGCCGATCGTGCTGACGGCGGCGGACATTCTTGCGAACAACGTCTCGGTGCCTGGGGTGCAAAGCCCGGGCGAAGGTCAGACGCTGACGGTATCGGCCCAAGTGAAGGATGTGGCGGGTAACGTGGGTCCGCTGGGCAGCGATAGCGCGAAGGTGGACACGGTTGCCCCGAATCTGACGGCGCAACTGGACCCGAATTCGGACAGTGGCACGAAGGGTGATGGCCTGACGAACGATGCGACGCCGACGATCAGTGGTACGGGCGAGCCTGGCGCGAAAATTGAGGTGACGATGCCGTCGACCGGCGAGAAGCTGACGACGACGGTTCAACCGGATGGGACGTGGAGCGTGACGCCGGTTCAGGCGTTGCCGAACGGTGGTCCGGTGGATGTGTTGGTGAAGGAGACGGATCCGGCGGGGAACACGACCGAGAAGACGGTGCCGGTGACGATTGATGCGAGCGTTCCGAACAATGGGACGGCGCCGGTGGTTGAGATCACGGAAGATGTGAACAACGACCAGTGGATCAATCGTTCGGAGTTGCAGGGCAATGTTGACGTGAAGGTTTCGTTCAACGGTGCGCTGGTGAGTGTTGGCGACGTGGTTGAAGTGACGTCGGGCGGTGTGACGAACAAGGTTTCGATCACGGCGGCGGACAAGACGAACGGCTACGTGACGACGAACTTTGCGGCACCGGCGGATGGCACGACGATGACGGTGAGTGCGGTGATTGTGGATGCGGCGGGGAACGGTACGCAGCCGGGCACTGACAGCGCGAAGCTGGACTTGACGCAATACCAGAATCTGGCGATCAGCATTACGGAAGACACGGACAACAACGGGTTCATCAACGCAAGCGAGCTGAGCGGGAATGTGGACGTTCGTGTCGCGGTGCCGCAAGGGGCGGCGGTTGGGGATACGTTGACGGTGACGGCGTCGGGGAATGTTGCGCAGGTGATCACGCTGACGGCGGCGCATATTGCGGCGGGTCATGTTGATGTGTCGTTCAATCCGACGGCGGACGGGACGGACTTTGTGGCGACGGCGACGATCAAGGATGCGGCGGGGAATACGCTGGGACCTGTGACGGACACGGCGAAGATTCAGTTGGCGCAGCCTGGGACGCCGCTGGTGACGATTCAGGAAGACAAGGACAACGACGGTTGGATCAACAAGGGAGAACTGTCGGGCGACATTGATGTGTCGGTGACGTTGCCTGGGACGGCGAAGGCGGGTGACAGCCTGCTGGTGACGGTGAATGGTGTGTTGTTGGCGCCGATTGTGTTGACGCAGGCGGACATTGACAAGAACAGTGTTGCGGTTGCTGGGGTAGGGAATCCTGGAGAGGGGAAGGCGCTGGAGGTGACGGCGCAGGTGAAGGATGTCGCGGGGAATCTGGGTCCGGTTGGTAAGGACACGGCAACCGTCGATACCACACCGCCGAACGGTGGCGCTGCGCCGACGGTTGAAATTACCGAAGACGCGAACAACAACGGCTGGATCAGTCAGGCTGAACTGAATGGTGCAGTGGATGTGAAGGTTTCCTTTGATGCCAGCCAGGTTGCGGTGGGTGACAAGGTGCTGGTGACCTCGGGTGGGGTGACCAACACGGTGACCGTCTCTCTGACCGACAAGGCCAATGGCTATGTGACGACGAGCTTCACGGCGCCTGCCGATGGCAACACGATGACGGTGACGGCCAAGGTGGTGGATGCAGCAGGCAATGCGAGCCAGGAAGGCAGCGACAGCGCGAAGCTGGATCTGAGCGTGCCGAACGGTGGCGATGCGCCGAAGGTTGATATTACGGAAGACGCGAACAATGACGGCTTTATTAACAAGGCTGAGTTGGTTGGTCAGGTTGATGTGAAGGTGACGTTTGATCCGACGAAGGTTTCGTTGGGTGACGTGGTGAAGGTGACGTCGGGCGGCGTGACGAAGGACGTTGCGGTGACGGCGGGTGATCTGTCGAATGGTTACGTGACGACGAGCTTTGCGCCGGCGGCGGAAGGCGTGACGCAAGTGGTGACGGCGGTGATTGTGGATGCTGCGGGGAACCAGAGCGGGACGGGTGCTGATAGCGCGAAGCTGGACCTGAGTTCGCTGGACGGGATTGCGATCAAGATTACGGAAGACGCGGACAACGACGGGTTCATCAACAAGGCCGAACTGCAAGGGACGGTCGGTGTTGAAGTGACGCTGCCGGCGACGGCGGTTGCGGGCGACCTGTTGACGCTGAAGGCCTCCGGGAATGCGGATCAGAGCATTGTTCTGACGCAAGCGCAGATTGATGCGGGGAAGGTTGTGATTGAACTGCCGGCACCGGCCTCGGGTGCGACGCTGGTGGTGACGGCGCAGGTGACGGACCCGGCGGGTAACAAGTCGGCGGAAGTGAGCGACAGCGCGAAGCTGGACACGGTTGCGCCGGATCTGACGGCGCAGCTGGATCCGACGTCGGACAGCGGGACGAAGGGAGACGGGATCACCTCGGACAAGACGCCGACGATCAGTGGTACGGGCGAGCCGGGTGCGAAAATTGAAGTGACGGTGCCGTCGACCGGCGAGAAGCTGACGACGACGGTTCAGCCGGACGGCACGTGGAGCGTGACGCCGGTGACTGATCTACCGGAAGGCAAGACGGACATTTCGGTGAAGGAAACGGATCCGGCGGGGAACACGACGACGGCGACGGTGCCGGTGACTGTGGACACGAAGGCGCCGGACCTGACGGCACAACTGGACCCGACTTCGGACAGTGGCACGAAGGGCGATGGCCTGACGAACGATGCGACGCCGACGATCAGCGGGACGGGCGAGCCGGGCGCGAAGATTGAAGTGACGATGCCGGGCACGGGCGAGAAGCTGACGACGACGGTGCAGCCGGATGGCACGTGGAGCGTGACGCCGACGCAGGCGCTGCCGGACGGTGGTCCGGTGAATGTCGCGGTGAAGGAAACGGATGCCTCGGGGAATACGACCGAGAAGACGGTGCCGGTGACGATTGATGCGAGCGTGCCGAACGGTGGCAATGCGCCGGTGGTTGAGATCACGGAAGACGCGAACAACGACGGCTTCATCAACAAGGCGGAAGCGGTTGGTAACGCTGGGGTGAAGGTATCGTTTGACGGGACGAAGGTCTCGGTGGGCGACGTGGTGGAAATCACCTCGGGTGGTGTGACGAACAAGGTCACGATCACGGCGGCAGACCAGTCGAACGGCTACGTGACGACGGAATTTGCACCGCAAGCCAGTGGCACGGTGATGGATGTCACGGCGCAGATTGTGGATGCTGCGGGCAACAAGAGCGGCACGGGGACGGACAGCGCGAAGCTGGACCTGACGGTGTTTGGCACGCCGGTGGTGAAGATCACGGAAGACGCGAACGACGACGGCTTCATCAACAAGGCCGAACTGCAAGGGACGGTGGGTGTTGAAGTGGGTCTGCCGGCGGGTGCGGTTGCGGGCGACCTGTTGACGGTGAAGTCGACGGGGAACGCGGACCAGGGGATTGTGCTGACGCAAGCCCAGATTGATGCCGGGAAGGTTGTGCTGGAACTGGTTGCACCGGGCAATGGCACGGAACTGGTGGTGACGGCCCAAGTGAAGGATGCGGCCGGCAACGAATCGCTGGTGGCGAGCGACAAGGCGGTGATTGCGACGGCGGACCAGGGGGCGCCGGTGGTGAGCATTACCGAAGACACGAACAACGACGGATGGCTCAACGCAGGCGAACTGTCGGGTGACGTTGGCGTGAATGTGGGTCTGCCGGGGACGGCGAAGGCGGGCGACAGCCTGCTGGTGTCGGTGAATGGCGTGGATCGTGCGCCGATCGTGCTGACGGCGGCGGACATTGCTGCAGGCAACGTGGCGATCACTGGGGTGGTGAGCCCGGGCGAAGGCCAGACGCTGACGGTGACGGCACAGATCAAGGATGTGGCGCAGAACCTGGGGCCGGTCGGCAGCGACAGCGCGAAGGTTGATACGACGGCGTATCAGAACCTGGCGATCAGCATTACGGAAGACACGAACAACGACGGTTTCATCAACGCAAGCGAACTGAACGGCAAGGTTGATGTGCGCGTGACGGTGCCGCAAGGTGCGGCCGTGGGCGACACGTTGACGGTGACGGGCTCGGGGAACGTGGCGCAGGTGATCACGCTGACGGCGCAACAGATTGCGACGGGCTACGTGGATGTGTCGTTCAATCCGACGGCGAGCGGGACGACGTTTGAAGCGACGGCCTCGATCAAGGATGCGGCAGGCAACAGTGCGGGACCGGTGAAAGACACGGCCCAGCTGGTTCTGAGCCAGCCGGGCGCGCCGGTGGTGACGATTGCGGAAGACGCGGACAACAACGGCTTCATCAGTAACGCGGAACTCAATGGTGACGTCGGGGTGACGATTGCGTTGCCGGCGACGGCGAAGGCAGGCGACAGCCTGCTGGTGACGGTGAATGGCGTTGCCCTGACGCCGATCGTGCTGACGGCGGCGGACATTCTTGCGAACAACGTCTCGGTGCCTGGGGTGCAAAGCCCGGGCGAAGGTCAGACGCTGACGGTATCGGCCCAAGTGAAGGATGTGGCGGGTAACGTGGGTCCGCTGGGCAGCGATAGCGCGAAGGTGGACACGGTTGCCCCGAATCTGACGGCGCAACTGGACCCGAATTCGGACAGTGGCACGAAGGGTGATGGCCTGACGAACGATGCGACGCCGACGATCAGTGGTACGGGCGAGCCTGGCGCGAAAATTGAGGTGACGATGCCGTCGACCGGCGAGAAGCTGACGACGACGGTTCAACCGGATGGGACGTGGAGCGTGACGCCGGTTCAGGCGTTGCCGAACGGTGGTCCGGTGGATGTGTTGGTGAAGGAGACGGATCCGGCGGGGAACACGACCGAGAAGACGGTGCCGGTGACGATTGATGCGAGCGTTCCGAACAATGGGACGGCGCCGGTGGTTGAGATCACGGAAGATGTGAACAACGACCAGTGGATCAATCGTTCGGAGTTGCAGGGCAATGTTGACGTGAAGGTTTCGTTCAACGGTGCGCTGGTGAGTGTTGGCGACGTGGTTGAAGTGACGTCGGGCGGTGTGACGAACAAGGTTTCGATCACGGCGGCGGACAAGACGAACGGCTACGTGACGACGAACTTTGCGGCACCGGCGGATGGCACGACGATGACGGTGAGTGCGGTGATTGTGGATGCGGCGGGGAACGGTACGCAGCCGGGCACTGACAGCGCGAAGCTGGACTTGACGCAATACCAGAATCTGGCGATCAGCATTACGGAAGACACGGACAACAACGGGTTCATCAACGCAAGCGAGCTGAGCGGGAATGTGGACGTTCGTGTCGCGGTGCCGCAAGGGGCGGCGGTTGGGGATACGTTGACGGTGACGGCGTCGGGGAATGTTGCGCAGGTGATCACGCTGACGGCGGCGCATATTGCGGCGGGTCATGTTGATGTGTCGTTCAATCCGACGGCGGACGGGACGGACTTTGTGGCGACGGCGACGATCAAGGATGCGGCGGGGAATACGCTGGGACCTGTGACGGACACGGCGAAGATTCAGTTGGCGCAGCCTGGGACGCCGCTGGTGACGATTCAGGAAGACAAGGACAACGACGGTTGGATCAACAAGGGAGAACTGTCGGGCGACATTGATGTGTCGGTGACGTTGCCTGGGACGGCGAAGGCGGGTGACAGCCTGCTGGTGACGGTGAATGGTGTGTTGTTGGCGCCGATTGTGTTGACGCAGGCGGACATTGACAAGAACAGTGTTGCGGTTGCTGGGGTAGGGAATCCTGGAGAGGGGAAGGCGCTGGAGGTGACGGCGCAGGTGAAGGATGTCGCGGGGAATCTGGGTCCGGTTGGTAAGGACACGGCAACCGTCGATACCACGCCGCCGGGCCTGACTGCTCAATTGGATCCGGCTTCTGATAGCGGCATGCCGGGGGACGGCATTACCAATGACCGTACGCCGACCATCACGGGTACCGGTGAGCCGGGGGCCAAGATCGAAGTCACGATGCCGGGCACGGGTGAAAAGCTCACGACCACCGTGCAGCCCAATGGCACCTGGAGCGTGACGCCGACGCAGGATATCCCCTTGGGGGCTCAGACGGTTCAGGTCAAGGAAACCGATCAGGCTGGGAATACGACGACGGCTTCCGTGCCGGTCACGATTGCCATTGACCCGCCGAATGGCGGTTTGGCGCCGACGGTCGACATCGTCGAGGATGCCGATAACAACGGCGTCATCAACAAGGCTGAACTGCTGGGCAATGTCGATGTGAAGGTCAGTTTCGACGGCAGCAAGGTCGCTGTGGGCGATATCGTCGAAATTACCTCGGGTGGCGTGACCAATCGCGTTACGGTGTCGGTTGCCGACAAGGCCAGTGGCTATGTGATGACCACCTTTGCACCGCCTGCAGAAGGCGCCGAAATCGCTGTCAAGGCAGTGATTATCGACAAGGTTGGGAATACCTCGCCGGAAGGAACGGACAAGGCGACCCTGGATACGACGCCGACCAATGGTGGTCTGGCGCCGACGGTGGAGATTACCGAAGATGCCAATAACGACGGCTTCATCAATGCGGCTGAGCTGAATGGTGAAGTGGGCGTGAAGGTGTCGTTCGACGGCACCAAGGTCCTGGTCGGCGAAGTGGTCTCGGTGACCTCGGGGGGCGTGACCAAGCTGGTGACGATTTCTGCCGCTGACAAGGCGGCGGGCTTCGTGACCACCAGTTTCCCTGCACCGGCGGAAGGGACGGAAATGCTCGTCAAGGCAGTCGTCCTCGATGCAGCGGGCAATCCGACGCCGGAGGGCTCGGACAAGGCGACGCTGGACACGACGCCGACCCATGGCGGGCTCGCCCCGACGGTCGACATCACGGAGGATGCCAATAACGATGGCTTCATCAGTGCGGCCGAGCTGAATGGCGACATCGGGGTCAAGGTTTCCTTCGACGGCACCAAGGTGGTGGTGGGCGAAGTGGTTTCGGTGACCTCGGGTGGCGTGACCAAGCTGGTGACCATTACCGATGCCGACAAGGCGGCGGGTTTTGTCACGACGACCTTTACGGCTCCGCCGGAAGGCACGGAGATGGTGGTGAAGGCGGTTGTGCTGGATCGTGCCGGCAACGCAACGCCGGAGGCTTCGGACAAGGCGACGCTGGATACCACCCCGAGCAATGGCGGCTTGGCACCGACGGTGGAAATCACCGAAGATGCCAACAACGACGGTTACATCAACCAGGCTGAGGCCGTCGGCCTGGCGGATGTGAAGGTGTCCTTCGATGGCAGCAAGGTGGCGATTGGCGACAAGATTGTCATCATCTCCGGCAGTGAAACGCAGACGATCACGATTGATGCGGCAGCGAAGGCCAATGGTTATGTGACGGCGGCCTTTACGCCGGTTGCAGAAGGCCAAACCATGACCGTGACGGCAAGCATCGTCGATCCGGCGGGTAATGCCACGCCGACCGGCTCGGATAGCGCTGTCGTCGATACCACCCCGAGCAATGGCGGCTTGGCGCCGACCGTTGAAATCACCGAGGATGCCAACAACGACGGCTTCATCAACCAAGCCGAGGCAGTCGGCCAGGCGGACGTGAAGGTTTCGTTCGACGGCAGCAAGGTCGCTATCGGTGATACGGTGGTGATCGTTTCCGGCGCTGAAACGAAGACGGTCACCATTGATGCCGCAGCCAAGGCGAACGGCTATGTGACGACGACCTTTACCCCGGTCGGCGAAGGCCAGACCATGACCGTGACGGCGAAAATCGTTGATCCGGCGGGGAATGCAACGCCGGTCGCAACGGATAGCGCCAAGGTCGATACCACGTTGCCGAGCCTGACGGCCGTCCTCGATCCGACGTCTGACAGCGCGACCAAGGGCGATGGCCTGACCAATGACCGTACGCCGACGATCAGTGGGACCGGCGAGCCGGGCGCAACGATCGAAGTGACCATGCCGGGTACGAACGAAAAGCTGACCACGACCGTGGCGCCGAATGGCACCTGGAGCGTGACGCCGACGCAGGATCTGCCCAATGGCGGACCGGTCGATGTGCAGGTCAAGGAGATCGATCCGGCCGGTAATGTGACGACCGCTGTGGTGCCTGTGACCATCGACGCTGCTGCGCCGTCCCTGGTGATTACGACCTCCGATGGCACCCTGTCGCCGGGCGAGCAGGTGACGCTCACCTTCACTTTCAATGAAAAGGTGACGGGGTTCGATGCCTCGGATATCACGGTGGCTGGTGGCACCCTGAATCCGGCCAGCCTGACGACCACGGATGGCGGCAAGACCTGGACGGCCAGCTTTACCCAGACGGGGACGGCCAACCCGACGGTCAACGTTGCTGGCGGTACGTATTTCGATCAGGCTGGCAACGCCGGTACGGCTGCAAGCCTGACCCTCAACAATGCACCCGATGCGATCGATGATCGTTATGTGCTGACCTCGCTCAAGAGCCAGTATTGGGGCTATCGTGAGGGGACGGACGGTGCCAACCTGACCACTGTTGCTCAGGTCGAAACCTTTGCCAATTCACACACGGCAACGGCCACCTTTGATGCCAAGACGCTCGATTTTGGCGGTGCTATTAGCAATAACCTGGGTACAGCCGGTAATTTGGCCACCTTTATCGGTGCCAATGGCAGTAATCTGCAGACCACGGCAGCCTATGGCACCACCTCGGATGCCATCGTCAAGATGGTGGGCAAGATGAACCTTGAGGCGGGGACCTATAATTTCCGCGTGACGGCGGATGACGGGTTTGTAGTGCGCATCGACGGCGTAGAGGTGGCCCGTTACGATGCCAACCAGTCCTCTACGGTGCGTGAGTTTGCTAATTTCAATATCGGCACCAGCGGCGAGCACACCATCGAAGTCGTGTATTGGGACCAGGGTGGTAATGCCTCCTTCAAGGCCGAACTGCGTCCGCTGGGCGGCGCTTACCAGACCCTGACCGTCGACTCCAACTATGGCTCCGGCCCCTTGGTAACGATGGAAGACAAGGCGCTGACCATTGATCCGGCGACCTTGCTGGCCAATGACAAGGACCAGAACGGCGATCCGCTGCAGATCATTTCGGTCCAAAGTCCGACCAATGGGACGGTCGCCCTCGTCAATGGCAAGGTGGTATTCACGCCGGCACTGAACTACAACGGGGATGCGACCTTTACCTATACCGTTTCTGACGGTAAGGGTGGGACGGATACCGCTACGGTGACGGTCAAGGTTAATCCGGTTGCGGATGGGCCGATTGTGACGACGACCGTTGCAACCGTCTCCGAAGAAGGGCTTGCTGGTGGCCTGGCCGATACAACGGGTACCCCGACCGACAAGACGGATGCCAAGACGGCGACGGGTACGGTGGCCATCAGCGACCCGGATGGCGAAGCGATTTCGTCCGTGGTCCTGATTGCGCCGACGACTGCCTTGACCAGCGGTGGTGTGGCCGTGACCTGGACCGGCAGCAACACGCAGACCCTGACTGCCACGGCGGGGGGGCAGACCGTGGCCACGATCACCATCGACAACACCGGCAAATACACGGTTAACCTGCTGAAGCCGGTTGATCATCCGGCTGGCAATGGCGAGAACGTCCTGTCGCTGGATGTGGGCGTCAAGGCAACCAGCGGTGCGGCCGGCACGAATGGCAATTTGTCGACCACAGGGACGCTGACGGTGCAAATTGAGGATGATTCGCCGAATGCCCTGGCGCCGATTACCCATGCACTGTCCATGACCAACACCAATCTGCTGATCACGCTGGACGTGTCCGGTTCGATGGCGACAGCCGATGGCGTCGGCGGCCAAACCCGCTTGCAGAGTGCCATCGCCTCGGTCAAGACCCTGCTGGATCGGTATGACGAGTTCGGCGATGTCCGCGTCAGTCTGGTGAAGTTTGCCGGCGATACCGAAACGGCGCAGATGGGGACATCCTGGCTGACCGTGGCTCAGGCAAAGAGCTATCTCGACACCCTGGCTGCCGGTGGTGGGACGAACTACGATTCAGCGCTGAATACCACGATGAATGCGTTCAATACCGCGGGCAAGCTGAGCAATGCGCAGAACGTGGCCTACTTCTTCACGGATGGTGTGCCGACCTTCGGTAGCGGCGATGCCAATACCCTGAGCGGGACGCAGAACGGTAACGGTGGCTCGCCGGATGGTGTTGATTCCGGGATTCAAGTCAATGAAGAGACGACCTGGAAGAATTTCCTGAACAGCAACCAGATCAAGTCCTTCTCGATCGGGATGGGCGCCGGGATTACCGATGCCTCGTACCTGCATCCGATTGCCTACGATGGCCAGTCGATGGTGAATACGGACGGTGTTCGTGTTTCCTCCTTCGACCAGCTGGATACGGTGCTGGCCAGTACGGTCCAGGCGCCGATTGGCGGCAATCTGGTCAATGGCGGCTTGCTGTCTGGTGCCGTCGGGGCCGATGCCGGTGCGTATATTGCCTCGGTGCTGGTTGAAGGTCGCACCTATCTGTTCAGCGGTGCGGCACAAACCAACGGCGTGTTCGATGCCGCGACCAAGACCTGGACGATCACGACCACGATCGGTGGCAAGTTTGTGGTTGATATGGATGGTGGTACCTACAGCTACAAGGCGCCGGATACCCTCAATGTGGCCAATGCCACCGATACGATGACCTATTCGGTCTCGGATCGTGACGGCGACACGGTGAGTTCCACCGTACAGGTCAATGTTGACCGGACCAATGTCACCATCGGTACGACGGCCAGCGAAACCCTGACGGGTACCGGGCAGCCGGACCTGATCCTGGGCCGCGATGGCGATGACACGATTGCCGGCGGTTTGGGTAACGACCTGCTGTATGGTGGTGACGGGGTCGATCGCATCAGCGGCAACGAAGGTGAGGACAAGTTGTACGGTGGTTCTGGCAATGACATCCTCGATGGTGGTACGGGGAATGACCTGCTGGTTGGCGGCTTGGGCGATGACAGCCTGACCGGTGGCCTGGGGGTCGATACCTTCCAGTGGTCCTTGGCCGATGCGGGAACGATTGCAGCCCCGACGCGCGATGTCATCGCGGATTTCGACGTGGCAGCCCGTGCCGCCGGCGGAGATGTCCTCGATCTGCGAGATCTGCTCACTGCCCCGACGAATGCGACGGCGGCTGCGCTGGATAACTTCCTGCACTTTGAAGTGTCTGGCGGCAACACGACGATCTACGTGAGTGCCACGGGGGCTTTCGGTGACAACAATGCGGCTACGAAGACCGGCAGCAGCCCGGCGGTCGTGACCAACAACGACATCCAGCAGATTGTGCTGCAGGGCGTCGATCTGGTCGGTGGCAATACGACCGACCAGCAGGTGATTCAGGATCTGCTGACCAAGGGCAAGCTGATTACCGACTGAGTCTGACGGTCAACCAGCAAAAAGGGGCGATTTTCGGATCGCCCCTTTTTTATTCCCGGTTTGGCGCGTCGTGCGCCGTGAGATGCCGTCGTTTTCGGGACTCAGCCCTGATGCTTGCGCAAGTTCGGGACCGACGGGATATGGATCTTCCGGCCTTCGACGACGATCAGGCCATCGTTGGTCAGTTCGTGCAGGATGCGCGAGAAGTGTTCCTGGGTCAGGTTCAGGCGGGAGGCGATGATGCCCTTGTTGGTGGGCAATTGCACGGTGACCTGGGTGGCATCCTGGCTGTTGGCCGGCAGTTCGCGGAGCAGGTAGCCGATGATGCGCTCCTTGCCCGAGTGCAAAGAGTAGGACTCGACGTCGGTCATCAGTTGATGCAGGCGCATGGCCATGCCGGCGAGCATTTTGCGGCCGAGGTTATGGTCGCGCTGCAATTCGTCGAACACGGCTGCCTTGGAGATGTGCAGAAGCAGGGAGTCCGAGAGGGCCTGGGCGAAGACGATGTAGGGCTTTTCCATGAACATGACCGCCTCGCCAAAACTTTGCCCCTGGCTCAGGATTTCCACGACCTTCTCGGTGCCCTGAGAGGAGGTGAAGGCCAGCTTCATCTGACCATAGACCAGCAGGTGGAAGCCGTTGCAGGGATCCCCCTTGTGAAACAGGATGTCCCCCTTGGCGGCGTGTACTTCACGCGTGCCGCGTGCGATGCGGGCGATTTCTTCGGGGGCCAGGCTGTTGAACAGCGGAATGTGAGAGAGCAGGGCTTCGATGTTGATCGGGTGATTCGAGTTCATGTGATGCAGGTTCCGCAATGCAATCGGGGGATGGTGTCATCCTACTTATGGTGGATCAATACTACTCAATGACTATGTCTTTGGTCAGGGTTCTGTGGGGGTATTGATCTCGTGCGCCATTGCTGCACCTCAGTTTCGCGTCAGTTGCGCATAGAGCAGCGGCAAGCGGCGGGGCAGTTCTTCCGGTTTGCGGATGACGCAAAATCCGGCGGGTCCAAACAGGTAGGGCAGGTAACTGCCGGCCTCGCGGTCGACGGTGACGCAGAAGGGCGTCAGGCCCATGCCGCGGGCTTCATGCACCGCGACGCGGGTATCTTCGATGCCGTAGCGGGAATCATAGAGATCGAGGTCGTTCGGCTTGCCATCGGTGATGATCAGCAACAGGCGGCGGCTGGCTGGCTGTTCGGCAAGAATCTGGGCAGATTGCCGGATGGCGGCGCCCATGCGGGTATAAAAGCCCGGCTTCATGGTCAGAATGCGGGCGCGGGCGGCGCCGTCGTAGCGTTCGCCAAAATCCTTGAGCAGGTGGTAACGCACATGCTCCCGGCGCAGCGACGAGAAACCATAAATGCCGAAACGGTCACCGGTGGCGGTCAACGCCTCCGAGAAGAGCAAAATGGCGTCGCGGATCACGTCGATGATGCGATGCGTGTCGGAAATCGGTGCATCGGTGGACATCGAGAGATCGGCGAGCAGCAGGCAGGCCAGATCGCGCTCGCAGCGTGCCTGGGCGAGATAGTTGCCGGTCTCCGGCGTTTGTCCGGCCCGGCGGTCGCTCAGGTTGCGCACGCAGGCATCGACGTCGAGCTCGGGGCCGTCGGGCTGCGCCTTCAGCCAGCGGCGTTGCGGCGCCAGGGCGGAAAACTGGTTGCGCAGCTTCTTGGCCGTTGCGGCGAGTTCGGCGGGGAGCGGGGCGCTGCCCGCATCGCGCGCCGTCATCGGCTGCAGGTGGCAATGGTCAGCAAGCAGGATTTCCTTGCGATAGTCCCACTCGGGCAAGGGAATGCCGGGGCCGACCGGGAGATCGTCCTCGGCTTCTGAAGGCAGATCGAGGTCGAATTTGACGCGGGACTTGGCCGTCTGGCCGTCGCGGGTGAGCGACAGGCGATCCAGATCGCGCGCGGCCTGTTGGGCATCCGGGTTTTCGTCTTCATCGTAGGCGCGATTGACCCGTACATACTCTGCCCAGGTCGGCAGGCTCTCGGCGCGGAACATGGCAAGCAGCGGGGCCTTGTTGTCCGGTGTCTCGACCTGCTCGGCCTTGTGGGCCTCCCGCGATTCACCGCTGTGGCCGCTGCCTTCCTGAGGCGGTTCGTCACCCCCTCCGGTTTTGTTGGCCGGGGCATCGTGCTCTGCCGCAATCAGCCAGAGCAGGATCGGTTGCGGTGGGCGGGATTGGGTCGAATGCAAGGGGGTCAGACCGTCGACCGTACCGGGGGCACGCAGGGCGGCACGCAGGGCATTTTCCTGGGCCGCTTCGTCCGGGGGGAGTTTCTCCGGGGCAATGCGGGCGGCCAGATGGGCTTCGACCAGGCGCTCGTAGCGCGGACGCAGGCCCGGGTAACGTTGCAGGGCCGTCGCTGCGGCCTGCTGGTTGCGGATGAACCAGCCTCGGTGGGGCGCGATGTCGCAAGCCGCTTGAGCGGCCAGCCACAGGTAGAGGTCGCGATTCAGGGATTTATCCGGAAAAGCGGCGATTTCCGGCGGCAAACGCAGGGTTTCTGCGTCGCGCCGGGCCTGCGAGACTTTTTCCTGGCTGCCGGCCAGGCGCTGCAGCCAGTTGCGCCGTGCGCCGTGCTGCTCGGCGGTGGCTGCCGCGACCTTGAGGCCGGGATCGCCGCCGAAGGCGCGGAACAGGATGCCAGCCGTTTTCTCGATTTCCGGCAGGGTGACGGCGGCATCCGGATAATGCCCGCCGGCAGCCTTGGTCACCCAGTTATGCCAGAGTTTGCCGATCAGTTCTTCCATGGTGCAGTCTTTCCTGCCGGCGCATCAGCGGCGCGCACCGGCATCTTCATCGCGTTGGGAGAGGGCGGAAAAGCCCGCTTCGTTCCGTTTGGCGGCATCGCCGCTCACCCAGTGCAGCAGTTGGCCGTCCGGGTTGTGTTGGTTGCTGCTGGCGCAGGCCGAGACACACTGCGCACACTGGGTGCAGGCAAACATCCAGCGTTTGATGTTGCGCGGCTTCAGGCGCATCGGGCAGACCGCATCACAGGCCGAACCGTGGCCGCCCATGCAGTCGGCGCAGTCGAGCAGGCGGTCGCGTTCAAAACCGACGACCATGGCCTTCTTGTTCACCATCCAGGCAAAGCTCTGGAAAAGTCCCAAGGCACAGCCAAAGCGACAGAACAGGTGGCGGGCAAAGAGAAATTCCAGGCTCAGCACCGTGGTCGCCGCGACCAGGAAAATCACCTCGCCGCGATACAGGGTCCCGGTGAGCAGGCCGTGATAGACCTGAAACGGGGGCATCAGATAGGTGAGGCCAACCACCGCCCAAAGGAAGGCAAACCCCAGGGCCGCCGGGACCACGAGCAGCCAGTAGCGGCGGTCGCGGCGGGCCGGGCGACCATCGGGCTCCCATGGGGGTGTCGCGTGTTTGTCCCAGACCGAATGTTTGCCGCTGGCCGTCTGCATCAGCCGGTTCAGCGTTTCGACCACGGAAAAGTGCGGACACAGCCAGCCGCAATAAAGACGGCCCCATTTCCAGGCGATGCCAATGATCAGCGCGGCGAGGCCCAGCAAGGGCAAAAACAGGTAGAGCAGGATGTTGACCGCCGCCGTCTGGCCATTACCGCCGGCAAGCAGGTCATCGATGCCGAGATGCCAGGGGTAGGTCAGGATGTAGGCGTGCCGTTCGGTGAGGTCGTAGCGGAAGAGATCGAACAGCGGCGTCAGCGTAAACAGGACAAAGAAGCCGACCTGGGTCAGGAGACGGCTGCGCTGGAGCGGGGCTTTTTGGCTGCTCACGGGGCGTCGACCGTCGGGCCGATCAGCGGATAGCGCCAGATCTGCCCATTCATGGCCTTGATCAGGGCGATCATCCCGAGCAGGATCAGCGTCGAGTGGATGCAGGTGAAATACAAAATCAGGACCACCCAGGTCCATGCCGACTGCAAACCGCCGGCGAGCAGGATGGCCGCGGACAGGCCGACGATGAGCAGGCCGCCCCAGAAGCTGACATAGGTGGCCTGCTTGAGGTGCTGCCGGGCCAGCGGTGGCGTGTCTGGCCCCACTTTGAGCCAGAGGCCGGCCAGGATCAGGAAAGCGAGGCCGGGCAGCGCCAGCAGGTTGAGCAGGAAGAGGGCGGCCGCCGTCACCGCCAGGCTTTGCCCCTGCTTGTCCTCGGTGATGCCGAAATCGTCCTCGCTGTTCATGTTCAGCGTCCGAAGGTGGCGTTGACGATTTCCATCAATGCTTCGACGGTTTCTTCGTCATCCGTCAGGCTTTCAACCAGCGCGGCACGACAGGCGGCCGTGACGTCGAAGCCCGACTTGATCAGGGTGGCGGCATAGACCAGCAGGCGGGTCGAGGCGACTTCTTCCAGGTCGCGATCCTTGAGGGCGCGGAAGGCCTTGGCGATGCCGACCAGCCGCTTGGCGAGATCGGCATCGCAGCCGGTTTCGCCAATCAGGATGGACTGCTCGCGTTCGGCGCTCGGGAAATCGAAGCGCATCGAGACGAAACGCTGGCGGGTCGAGGGCTTCATGCCCTTGAGCAGGTTCTGGTAGCCCGGGTTGTAGGAGACGACGAGCATGAAGTTGTCCGGGGCCGCGAGGGTTTCGCCGGTCCGGTCGATGGGCAGGATGCGGCGGTCGTCGGCCAGCGGATGCAGCACGACCGTGGTGTCCTTGCGTGCCTCCACCACTTCGTCGAGATAGCAGATGCCGCCGTGGCGGACGGCGCGGGTGAGCGGGCCGTCGCTCCAGTAAGTGCCCTGATCCGAAATCAGGTGGCGCCCGACCAGATCGCCGGCGGTCAGATCGTCGTGGCAGGCCACCGTATACAGCGGGAGCTTGAGGCGCGCCGCCATGTGGGCCACGAAACGCGTCTTGCCGCAGCCGGTCGGACCTTTGATCAGGAGGGGCAGGCGCTCGCGGTAGGCGTGTTCAAAGAGGGCAATTTCGTCGCCGGAAGGTTCGTAGAACGGCAGGTCGGTCATTTGAGTGACATCCAGTAGGCAAGCAGAATGAGGGCGGAAACCAGCAGCATCCAGCCTTCAAGCAGGATGCGCCAGAGGCGCGGAGCATCGCGCAGCTCCATGAAATCGAGGATGACCAGCCGCCCCTTCAGGCAGGCGATCAGCAGCATGGTCACGATGGCGGTGGTGCCGGCAGCGCCGACTTCACCAAGATACCAGGTGATCAGGGTGGCCACGATGAGGAGCAGCCAGGCGCGGTGGGCGGGATTCTTCAGCGCGTTCATCGCATCACATAAACCAGGGGGAAAAGCACGATCCACAGGAGGTCGACCATATGCCAGTAGGCCGCGCCGCTTTCCAGGCCATTGGCCTGCTGGCTGGTGTACACCCCTTGCCGGGACTGAAACCACAGGATCGCCAGGATGACCATGCCAAGCAGGACATGCATGAAATGGAAGAAGGTCAGCGAGATGTAGAACATGTAGAAGGTGTTGGTCGACAGGCTGATCCCGGCCCCGAATTTGGCAGCGTATTCGATCACCTTGACGGCGATGAAGCCACCGCCGCACAGGAAGCCGAGCAGCAGATTGCGGCTGATGGCGGATTGATCGTCGCGATGGGCTGCCTGTACGGCGAGCACGACACACCAGGAGCCGGTGATCAGGAGAACGGTGTTGATCGCCCCCAGGTCACGGTCCAGCGTTTGCTGGTAGAGATTGAACATCTCCACGTTTTTGGTCCGGGCAAAGGCATAGGCCGCGAAAAATACGGCAAAGGCCAGCATTTCGGCCAGGATGAAGAACCAGATGGCCAGATCGCCGGGCAGCCGGCGCGGGGCGGACTGGGGCAGGGCCGGGGTGGAAGCGGTATGCATGGCGGCATCTTAGCGAGCCCTCCTGCGGTCAACCTTTGATGTGGCCCAAAAATGAAAAAAGGCGCGGAGCCGAAGCGCCGCGCCTGAAGTGCTACTGGAGGAATCGAGTGCCGATCAGGCAGCTTCCTTCTCGTCACCGCCAATGAAGAAGCTGGCGATGTAGAGGACGAGGCCGATCAGGAACACCACGCCAGTCCATTCACGCATCCAGTAGAACAAGGCGATCTTGTCCTGGGCAACCATGAAGGGCAGCGGCGTGTCGGAAACACGCTGCAGCCAGACTTGCAGGATGCCGGCGGCGGTCAGGAAGAGGGTGATGAAGACGATGGCGATGGTCATCAGCCAGAACGCCCACATTTCGATGACTTGCGACTTGTTGCTGTTGGCAGCACGGCCGCGCATGATCGGCATGGCGTAGGAGATCATCATCAGGACAACCATCGCGTAGGCACCGTAGAAGGCCATGTGGCCGTGTGCAGCGGTGATCTGCGTACCGTGGGTGTAGTAGTTCACCGGAGCCAGGGTGTGCAGGAAGCCCCACACGCCAGCGCCCAGGAACGCCATCACGCCAGTACCCAGCGCCCACAGCACGGCAACCTTGTTCGGATGCTCGCGGCGGCGACGGTTAACCATGTTGAAGGCAAAGACGGTCATCGCGAAGAACGGGATCGGTTCCAGTGCGGAGAAGATGGAACCCCACCACTGCCAGTATTCCGGCGTACCGATCCAGTAGTAGTGGTGACCCGTACCGATGATGCCGGTGATCAGGGTCAGGGTGACGATGACGTATAGCCACTTCTCGATGACTTCACGGTCGACACCGGTGGTCTTGATCAGCACGAAGGCCAGGAAAGAACCCAGGATCAGTTCCCAAACGCCTTCCACCCACAGGTGCACCGTCCACCACCAGAAGAACTTGTCGAGAACGACGTTCACCGGGTTGTAGAAGGAGAACAGGAAGAAGACGGCGAGGCCCCACAGACCGATCAGCAGCACCAGCGAAATCGAGGTCTTCTTGCCCTTCAGCACCGTCATGGTGATGTTGAACAGGAAGGCCAGGGCGACGACGACGATACCGAGCTTGGTCGGCAGCGGCTGTTCGAGGAACTCGCGGCCCATCGTTTCGAGGATGTTGTTACCGGTCAGTTCTGCCAGGGTGGCGTACGGCACGGCCAGGTAGCCGACGATGGTCAGCGCGCCGGCAACCAGGAAGATCCAGAACATGGCCAGCGCCAGCTTCGGGCTGAACAGTTCGGTCTCGGATTCTTCCGGGATCATGTAGTACGCGCCCCCCATGAAGCCGAAGAGCAGCCACACGATGAGCAGGTTGGTGTGGACCATGCGGGCCACGTTGAACGGAATGGCCGGGAACAGGAAGTCACCCAGCACATACTGCAGGCCCAAAATCAGGCCAAACAGGATCTGGCCGACAAACAGGCCGATCGCTGCGATGAAATACGGCTTGGCAACCGCTTGAGACTTGAATTGCATGTTGTCGTTCTCCTCTCGATCAGCCCTGGCTGTTAGGCGGCCAGTTAGCGTCGTTGATCGAATTAACGTGCTTCAGGAAGGCCACGATGGCATCCAGTTGCTCGTTGGTGAAGTTGAACTGCGGCATGCTGCGGCGGCCCGGAATCCCCTCTTTCGGACGTGCCTGGATGAATGCCTTGGTGCCTTCTTCGCCGTAGCGGACAACGACGTTGCCCAGTTCCGGTGCGAAGTAGGCGCCTTCACCCATCAGGGTGTGGCAACCGATGCAGTTATGAGTCTCCCAGAGCTTCTTGCCCTCGGCGATCTGCGGCGTGATGTTCTGCCGCATGTCGCGCTTGGGAAGTTGCGAATGGGTATCGAAGGACAGCGCCAGGAACAACAGGAAGAAGAAAATCGTCCCCCCGTAGAAAATGTTCCGCGCCATCGACTTGGTGAAAGCGCCACTCATTGTTTTCCCCCTTTCGGAAATTGTTTGGCGGGCCGATGGTAGGTCGGAGGGGGAGGGCAGGGCTTTGATGCCTGCTAAAAATGAGAGATGGATGCGCAAAAGCGCATTTTTTGGATTTGCCCGTTATCGGGGCGTGGACCGTCGGAAAGGCGGCGCGGTGGCGCGGTATACTGCGGCCTCTTCCAGTTGAAAGCATTTATGGCCTCATCCAACGATACCGCCAGCATGGCGCTCTTTTGCGATTTCGAGAACATCGCCCTCGGCGTGCGCGATGCCCAGTACGAAAAATTCGATATTCGCCCGGTGCTCGAGCGCCTGCTCGCCAAAGGCAGTATCGTGGTCAAGAAGGCGTATTGCGACTGGGATCGCTACAAAGGCTTTAAGGCCGCCATGCACGAGGCCAATTTCGAACTGATCGAAATCCCGCATGTGCGCCAATCCGGCAAGAATTCGGCCGACATCCGCATGGTCGTCGATGCGCTGGACCTTTGCTACACCAAGTCTCACGTCGATACCTTCGTGATCATCTCGGGCGATTCCGATTTTTCGCCGCTGGTCTCCAAATTGCGTGAAAACGCCAAAAAGGTCATCGGCGTGGGCGTCAAGCAGTCCTGCTCCGATCTGCTGGTAACCAATTGCGACGAGTTCATCTATTACGACGACCTGGTGCGTGACCGCGAGGCTGGCCGTGCGCAGCGCAAGGAGCGTGAAAAGCGTTCGCCGGAAGAAGAAGCCAAGCGCCGCGAAAAGCAGGAAGAGCGCAAAGCCAAGGCCATCGAGATCGTCCAGGCCACCTTTGTCGACCTCATGGCCGACCGTGGCGACAGCGACCGGATTTGGGCGTCTGTCCTCAAGGAAGTCGTCAAACGTCGCAATCCCGGCTTCAACGAAAACTATTATGGCTTCCGGACCTTCGGAAACCTGCTCGAAGATGCGGCCGGTCGCGGCCTGCTCGGTTTTGGCCGCGATGACAAGGGGGCGTTTGTTTTCCGGGCACCGGCCAAGCCCCTGATGGCAGATGGTCAGCCTGACGCAGCGGAGGCGCCGGTTGCTGTGGCCCCAGAAACGGATACGCCGACGGTCGCCCCCGTTCAAGGGGGTGAAACGATCGTGGCCGAAGCACATGCAGGCAAGGCCGAGAGTGCGGCTTCTGCTGAAAAGTCGGGCCGCCGCCGTGGCGGACGGCGTAATCCGCGTGGCAAGGAGGGCCGGGAGCCGGAGGCCTCTGGCGAGGCGGCTGCAACCGTGTTGGCGATGCCGGAACCGGCGGCTGAACCGATGGCCAGCGAAGCACCTGTGGACAATGCGGCGCCGTCAGCTCCGCAGTCAGCCCCTGATTCTGTGAGTGAACCGACCGCCTCGGCCGAAAAGCCGAAGCGTGCACCGCGTCGGCCACGCAAGCCGGCGGCGAAAGCCGATGCCGGGCAGGATGCCGCTGAGTCCCCTGCTGCATTGGTCAGCGTACCGGCAGAGGCGGCCGTTCAGTCTGCTGAGCCCCCTGTTGCGAGCGCAACCGAGGAAAAGCCCCGCAAGGCCCGTAGCCCGCGTAACAGCCGGCCGCGCAAGCCGAAGGCAAAGGACGACGCGGGCGCAGCCTGATGCGCCGAGAGGCAAGCCGCATCGGGGCCTTGGCCCCGGGGCCGGCTGGCACCGGATAATAAAAAACCCGCCATCAGAGGCGGGTTTTTTCATGGCTGCGACGACAGGCGACGCAAGCAGGTCGATGCGACCGGGGTATCAGGCAGCAGCAGCCTGGACCGGGATTTTGTGACCGCGACGGACGATGCGGTTTTGGGAGTCCACGTAGATCAGATCCGGCTCATGCTTGGTCAACTCGACTTCGTTGTACACCGCAAAGGTGGCGATGATCAGGATATCGCCCGGGGCAGCACGACGTGCAGCGGAGCCGTTCACCGAAATGACGCCCGAACCGCGTTCGGCACGAATGGCATAGGTGGTGAAACGCTCGCCATTGTTGACGTTCCAGATGTCGATCTGCTCGTATTCTTTGATGTTGGCCGCATCCAGCAGGTCTTCATCAATGGCGCAGGAGCCTTCGTAATGCAGATCGGCATGCGTGGCGGTCACGCGGTGCAACTTGGATTTCAACATGGTTCTCTGCATGGTTTCACTCATCCAGAAAGATTAGGGGAAGCGCATTTTAACGGCAATGCGCTGTCTGTCAACGGTCTTTTTTTCGAGCAATATCCGGTGCTTACTCTTCGGTCATGGCCTTTGAAAGTGCATTGCCGAGTGGTTGCAGCAGGTAGGCAAACAGGGTGCGCTCTCCCGTCCGGATCATGACATCAGCAGGTTGTCCGGGTTGAACGCGCAATTGCAGTCGCGCCAGTTGCTGGATTCCGGCTTCATTCAAGGCAATCTGGGTCTTGAAATAAGGCTGGCCGCTGCGTTCATCGATGAGCCGGTCTCCGGCAACAGTCAGGACGCGTCCTGAAATAACCGGGGTGGTTGCAGCCTTGAATCCAGTCAGGCGGATATCTGCCTGCAGATTGGTGTGCACGCTATCGATATCCTGTGGGCTGATGCGGGCTTCAACCAGCAGCGGCGTATCGGCCGGGACAATGTCCATGATCTGGGTGCCCGGCGAAATAACGGCGCCGGGGGCATGTACTTTCAGCCCCAGAATCTGACCCGTACTGGGCGCGCGAATGACCGTCCGGCTGACGCGGTCCTCCAGGCCTCGTTGGCGCTTTTCGAGTTCATCCAGGCGGCGTCGGGTATCAGAAATCGCTTCTGCGACACGGGTTTTGAAATCCGCCTTGCGGTAGTCTATCTGGGCTTGTATTTCCCGTTGCTGCGTTTTCAGATTGGCCATGCTGGCTGAGTTTTCTGCCATCTCTCCCTCAACCTCAGCCAATTGCCGCTCGGTTTGACTGACTTTGTGCCGACTGATGAACTTCCCAGGGAGAAGGCGCTGGAGATCGGCGACTTCGGCGTCCAATGAGCGACGCATACGCTCTTTCGTCGCGTTGATCTCTTGCAGGCCACGAATTTGGGATTCGTTATGCTGCATACGACTGCGCAGGATGCCCAGTTCCCCCTTGAGGCCGTCACGACGGGCTTGAAGCAGTGCTTGTTCATCGTGCTTGAGCGTTTCGATCTGGGGGGACGCTTGGGCGAAGCCGTCGGGGAAGGCTATCTCCGCTTTTCCCGCATATTCAGCCTCAAGCCGGGCCAGGGCCGCACTCAGTGCCAGCACCTGACCTTGTGTCGCCTCCAGTTCGGCTTTGAATTGCGTGTCATCGAGTTCAAGAAGGACCTTGCCCTCGCTGACCAAGTCACCTTCCCGCACCGTGATTTGGCGCACAATGCCGCCCTCAAGATGTTGAACGCCATGGTGCTCGGATTCGATCTTGATGACGCCGGGAGCCACAATGGCGCTGGCCAGGGGGGCCCAGGCGGCCCAGCCCAAGAAGATGACGAAAACCAGGGCGATGACGCCAAGTCCTATACGATGAAGGGCGCCTTCTTCTGCATGGTGCGGGTCTCCTTCCATACCCTTGATCCATTCCCTGAGTGCATGAACGTGCTGTTTCATGAGGCAACCGTCGCTTTCGGGAAGGGGATGCCTGGCGCCGCAGCAACACGTTGTGACGCTTTGTTCAATTCAGCCAGTACCGCATCACGTGGCCCAGCCATGCTTAATGTGTGTTGATCAATGACCAGGAGGCGGTCTACATGAGCCAGTGCTTGCATCTTGTGGGTGATCAGGAATACGGTACTACCGTGATGTTTGAGATGTTGCAGTACCTGGACAAGCGCCTGTTCGCCTTGATGGTCCAGGTTTGAATTCGGTTCATCCAGGACCAGCACCCGAGGCAGGCCATAGACGGCGCGCGCCAAGCCAAGGCGTTGGCGCTGTCCGCCCGAGAGCGTCAAACCATCGTGCCCAATGGGGGTGTCGTATCCGGCAGGCAGGCTCAGGATGAATTCATGCAAGCCGCACAATTGTGCTGCGGCAATGACCTTTTCCGCCCCTTCGTGGCGAAAGCGGGCAATGTTTTCCCGGATTGTTCCGGCAAAAAGCTCTATGTCCTGAGGCAGATAGCCCAGATAGGGCCCCAACTCTGCCTTGTTCCAGGCGTGGATATCCACTCCATCCAGGCGTACGCTGCCTTTTGCGCATGGCCAGATGCCCAGGAGCACGCGGGCCAGAGAGGATTTGCCTGCACCGCTGGGCCCGATGATGCCGGTGATGGTGCCGGCAGCGGTGATGAAGCGAGTGTCATAGAGAACCGGTTGGTCACTGCCTGGCGGGATCACGGCCTCGATATCGACGCGGATTTCACCGCGCGGGGCGGGAAGGGGCATGCTGTTGCCTGTGGGCGGATATTCGTGAAGTACTTGAGTCAGCCGTTGATAGTGGTGGCGCACCGTGATGAATTGTTTCCAGACGCCCAGCAGTTGATCGACGGGGGCCAGCGTGCGGCCCAGCAGGATGGAGGCGGCCACCATCATGCCCGCCGTGATGTGCTGCTCGATGGCCAGATAAGCACCGACTCCCAGAATCAGGGACTGAATCACAATCCGCAAGGTTTTGGAGAGCGCTGCCAGCGCTGTCGCCGGTTGTGCGGCTAGGTTCTGTTCTTGTAAGGCGGTCTGGTTTGCCGCGTACCAGCGTTGTCGCAAGGGGGGGAGCATGCCAAGTGAGGCAATGATTTCCGCGTTGCGAAAGTACTGGGCGGCCATATTGGCTGCGTCTGCATGCCTGTCTTCTGCTCGCGCTTGGTGTTTGGCTGTCAGGCGTTCATTGAGCCAGGTGATGCCGAGTAATAGCAGGGCGCTGGCAAGGCCAATCATGCCCATGACAGGGTGAAAGGCAAACATCACCAGCAGGTAGACTGGGATCCAGGGCGTATCGAGGAAGGCGAAAATGCCGGGGGTGGCCAGAAACTGCCGGATGGCTTTCAAATCCTGCAAGGGTTGGGTGCCGCTCAAGCGTCGCCCGGAGCCGAGTACCTGCCGATATCCAGTCTCGAAGAGGACTTCAGCACAGGCTGTGTCCAGTCGATTGCCAATGCGCCGCAAAAGTTCGCTTCTAGCCCATTCCAGGATGCCCATGGCCGCCATGAACACGAGCATCAGGAGCGTAAGCAGGATCAGGGTGCTGGCATTGGCGCTGGGGATAACCCGGTCGTACACCTGAAGCATGTAGATGGCGGGCACCAGCATGGCCAGGTTGATGAAGAAACTGAAGAGTGCTGCGTTGATGAAGCTGCGCCGACATGCATGGAAGGCGTTGCTGAGCAGAGGGGCGGGCAGGAGCATGGCGGGCCAGATAACAACAAAACACCAATGGGGTGGTCCCCATTGGTGTTTTGTGCGGCAGAGGAAAGTGAATTAAACGAAGTTCTCGAAGCAGGGAATTTGCGTAACTTCGTTTACAAAACCGAGGTTGATGTCAGATTGCGGCTCGGTTGCGGTGAATTTCAGGTCTTCGAAACACCAGGCGCTCATCTTATTGCCGCTGGCGATGTCCGTGATCTTCCATTCCAAGCCAAACCAGGCTTTTTCAACCTTGTAGTCGGCGGCGTTGCCAATCAAGGTCAGCGTGTCGGTACCGCAGCCGCCATCAGCATGGGCACCGTTGGCAAATTTCTTGACGGTCAGTGCATCGTTGCCGATGCCCATCCATACATGCCCATTATTTTGTTTGATATAGACTGCATCGTCGCCGCAGTCGCCGCAGAGGTAACCTTCATTGGCGCCAACCCAGGCCTTGTCGTTACCAGCCCCCAGTGAAACACCGCCAATGCTGCCGTTGACCTGAAGTTTGTCATCGCCCCAGCACAGGCTGGCATATTTGAGATTGCCATTCACGAACACATTATCTTGATCGATGCCCGTCCAGACCCCGCCGGAAACACTGCCATTCACCCAGAGTTTGTTCTGGCCGGATCCCATGTTGGCCCAGCCCAGATCGCCGTAGATCACGGCCCGATCCTGGCCTCCGCCGGTGTAGAAGGCATTGGCATCCCCCTCGACGCGCAGGGCATTGTCGCCTTCACCCAGGCAGGCGTAGCCTTTCAGATCACCCCGGACTTGAACATAGTCACGCTCGTGGCCGCCGGTGATCCAGTTTGCATCCTTGGCGACGCTCAGGCAGTTGTCGCCGCTGCCGAGGTCGGCATAGCTCAAGGTCCCACCGATATGGACTTTATCATTGCCTGCCCCCGCCCAAAGTGTCTGGACATTACCTGTGATGTCGGCATGATCGTTTCCCGATCCCAGAGAGAGGAAGCCGACATTGCCGCCGACGCTGATCATGTCATCCCCACCACCCAGCCAGCCACAGCCCAGGTCGCCCCCGATTTTGACGGTGTCACCACCGGCGTCGCAGACGCCGGCGTTGAGATGGGTCAGGTTGCCCTTGATGTCGAGGCTGTCATTGCCCGCGCCCAAGTTGACCAACCAAGCGTCGCCTCCAATTTTGACTTGATCGTTGCCCGTGCCGCTATAAACCGAACAGACATTCCCTCCAATCGTGATCTGGTCGTTGCCTGCGCCGGTGTCGATGTGATTGGCATGGCCGGTAATGCTCAGGCTGTCGTTACCGCGGCCGAGCCAGACATTCCGGATGTCACCGTCGATCTGGTGGCTGGTGTTTTCTGCCAAATCCCAGATGTCACGCGTGGAATTGGTTGTATTCATGATGACTCCCCAGTAAAAAGCCCAGAGCATGCTGAGCGCAATTGATCTGGGCTGATTCTAGGGGGAAGTCGGTTTTGGGGTTGGTGAACCCGTGAAGTCTTGTAACTTTATGTAATTCGAATGCGGTTCAGATTTCAAGGTTGTCGATCAGGCGCGTCTTTCCGAGCCGGCTTGCCGCAAGGATGACCAGCGGTGTGTCTCTCCCGGTTGCCTCGGCAAGGTTGGCTTGCTCGCGGATGGCGATGTAGTCGGTTTTCCATCCGGCGACGGTCAACGCCTCAACCGCGGCTTTTTCCAAACCGCGAAAATCCGTATTGCCTTTCAGAACGGCCTGGCGCATTTCCTGAAGCAGGCGGAACAGGCGCGGCGCTTCGGCACGTTCCGCATCGGAGAGGTAGCCGTTGCGCGACGAAAGGGCCAGGCCGTCGTCGGCGCGGACGGTCTCGCCGCCGATGATCTCGATGGGGAGGGCCAGTTGGCGGGTCATGTTGCGGATGACCATGAGTTGCTGGTAGTCCTTCTTGCCAAAGACGGCGGCATCGGGCTGAACGCAGTTGAACAGCTTGGTGACGACCGTGGCGACGCCGCGGAAGTGACCCGGGCGGAATTCGCCGTCCAGGATGTTCTGGATGCCCGGCGGTTCGATGACATATTCCTGAGGCTCCGGATAGAGATCGGTCTCCGTCGGGGCAAACAGGACATCCACGCCGGCGGCGACCAGTTTGTCGCAATCAGCCTGGAAGGTGCGCGGGTATTTGTCGAAATCCTCGTTCGGGCCGAACTGGAGGCGATTGACGAAGATCGAGGCAACCACGGTGTCGCCATGGGCGCGGGCTTGTTCCATCAGGCTGATGTGGCCGGCATGCAGGTTGCCCATGGTCGGGACAAAAACGATGCGGCCGCGCGCCTTGAGCGCTGCACGCAAATCGGGAATGGCGGAATGAATGAGCATTGAGGCTGTCCTTGCGGGGAATGGCCGGGTCTTTGCCCGGCTCCATGATCTGACGAGAGGTCAGGCGGCGTAGGTGTGTTCCGGGCCGGGGTAGGTGGCGCTCTTGACCGCTGCGACGGCACGGCAGGCCGCGTCATGTAGGGAGGTGGCGCCTTCCATGAAGTTCTTGACGAATTTGGCTTTCTTGCCGGGCGGGATGTCGAAGGCGTCATGCACGACCATGACCTGGCCCGAGCAGTCCTTGCCGGCGCCGATGCCGATGGTGATGATGGCCAGTTGCGCGGTCACTTCTGCAGCCAGTACCGCCGGGATGGCTTCGAGCACGATCATCGTGGCGCCTGCGTCCTGCAGGGCCTGGGCGTCGGCCTTGAGGCGCAGTGCGGCGGCTTCGCCTTTGCCTTGCACCTTGTAGCCGCCCAGCACGTGTACGGATTGCGGCGTCAGGCCTACGTGGCCGCAGACCGGGATGCCGCGCTGAACGAGGAAGCGGACGGTATCCGCCATTTCCTGGCCGCCTTCGAGCTTGACCATCTGGGCACCCGCGGCCATCAGGGCAGCGGCGTTGCGGAAAGCCTGTTCCGGCGATTCCTGATAGCTGCCGAAAGGCATGTCGGCGATGATGAAGGGACGGCCGGAGCCGCGCTTGACGGCTGCCGTGTGGTAGGCGATGTCCGCCACCGTCACCGGCAGGGTGGTGTCATGGCCTTGAATGACATTGCCCAGCGAATCGCCGATGAGCAGACATTCGACGCCGGCGCCGTCGAGCAGACGAGCAAAGCTGGCATCGTAGGCGGTAAACATGACGATCTTTTCGCCAGCGGCGTAGAGCTTGGCAAGATCGGCCTGGGTCAGGCGGCGGGTGGCAACTTGAGCAGACATTTACGTCCTGAACACGAAATAAACGGCGCCTAGGATACACAGAGCAGCCCACAGGTAGTCAAGTTTGAGTGGCTGGTTCATGTAGAAGACGACGAACGGGATGAAGACGGCCAGCGTGATGACTTCCTGCAGGATTTTCAGCTGGGCCAGGGAGAGCTCCTGGTGGCCGATCCGGTTGGCCGGCACCTGGAGCAGGTATTCAAAGAGGGCAATGCCCCAGGAAATCAGGGCGGCGATCCACCAGGGGCGGTCGTTGAGGTGCTTCAGATGACTGTACCAGGCGAAGGTCATGAAGACATTCGACAGGGTGAGGAGCCCGATGGTCTGCCAGAGCACCGGGATGCCCGCAAGGCTGGTCATAGCCGGACAATGCCCTGATTGGCAACGGCCGGTAACCAGGCAGCGAGGCTGCCGCGGCCGGGAATGCGTAGATCGGGACCGATATCGGCCAGCGGATAGAGCACAAAGGCGCGCAGGTGCAGACGCGGATGCGGCAAGATCAGGCGCGGCGTGTCGAGGACCTGGTCATCGTAGAGCAGGACATCGAGGTCCAGCGTACGTGGTCCATTGCGCAAGGCGCGGATGCGACCGAAATCCTGTTCGATGGCCAGCAGGGCATCGAGCAGGGCCTCCGGTGCCAGTGCAGTCTCGATGCGGGCTGCAGCATTGATGAATTCCGGCTGATCCTCGATCCCGACCGGTGCCGTCCGGTAGAGCGCGGAACGCGCCGTCAGCGCGCTCTGGGGCAAGGCTTCGAGCGCCGTGAAGGCGGCGTTCACGGTGGCCACCGGGTCGCCCAGATTGGCGCCCAGTGCGATGTAGGCGGTAGCCATCTTATTCGCTGCGGTCGACGCTGTCGGAAGCCGGTTTTTTCTTGCGGCGGCGGCGTTTCTTCTTGTCGGCAGCCTGTTCCGGCAGCAGCATGGCGGCGCGTTGCTCGCCATCGACGTGCTGGAAGCGCGTCCACCAGTCGGCCACATCCATCTCGATTTCGCCAGCCTGCGCGCGCAGGACCAGGAAGTCGTAACCGGCCCGGAAGCGCGGCTGTTCAAGCAGGGCATAGGGGCGCTTGCCGGTGCGTTGTTCGAAACGCGGTTGCAGGGCCCAGATTTCCTTGATGTCGCCGACGATACGGCGTGTGATGGCGAGCTTTTCGCCTTGCACGTCGAGCACGCGGTCCATGGCCTGATACAGCGCCGGAATCTTGGCTTCGCCCGCATGCATCTGTTTTTCCCAGGCAGCCAGCACTTCGTGCCAGAGCAGGGTGGCGAACAGGAAGCCGGGCGAGGAGCCCTTGCCGCGCCGAATGCGCTCGTCGGTATTGGCCAGCGAGAGCATGACGAATTTTTCGCCCATCGGCTGCTCGAGGATGACGTCGAGCAGCGGCAGCAGGCCGTGATGCAGACCTTCGCCGCGCAACTGCGTGATGCACTTCACGGCATGGCCGGAGGTGAGCAGCTTGAGCATCTCGTCAAACAGGCGGGCCGGCGGCACGTTTTCGAGCAGGGAAGCCATTTCACGGATCGGCTTCTTGGCCTCCGGGTCGATCGACAAACCCAGTTTGGCGGCCAAGCGGACGGCGCGCAGCATGCGGACCGGATCTTCACGGTAGCGATTGCGCGGCTCGCCGATCATGCGCAGGGTTTTCTGCTTGAGGTCAGCCACGCCGTGGTGATAGTCGATGACGGTTTCGGTGGCCGGATCGTAATACAGGGCGTTGGCCGTGAAATCGCGACGGGCGGCGTCTTCAGCCTGGGTGCCGAAGACGTTGTCGTGCAGGACGCGACCGTGTTCGTCTTTTTTGGTGTTCGCATCGAGTTCGCCACGGAAGGTGGTGACCTCGATCGTTTCGGCCCCCATCATCACATGCACGATCTGGAAGCGTCGCCCGATGATGCGGGCGCGGCGGAACGCGGCGCGCACTTCTTCCGGCGTGGCGTCGGTGGCGACGTCAAAATCCTTGGGGTCGGCCCCGATCAGCAGATCGCGCACGGCGCCGCCGACGACAAAAGCCTTGAAGCCTTTGGCCTGCAGCGTTTCGCAAACACGGCGGCTGCCACTGCTCAGGCGGTCGCGGGTGATGCCGTGGTTGGAGACGGGGATGACGGCCGGTTCGTGCCGGCTGGCGGAGGGCTTTTTGCCCTTGAAGACGCGGGAGATAAGTTTGCGGATCACGACGAGTGGGTCATCAGGCGCATGTTGCGCTGCAGAAAACGCCGGATTTTACCGGAAGCGGGTGATTTTTCACGCTTTTTTCCGTTTTTGAAGTTATGAAAGGCCGAAGAATTCACGGATGCGCAGGCCAATGGCCGCACTGCCGGGCGGCTTTTGCGCCTCAACATCCTGTTCTTCGAAGTAACTGCGCTCCAGTTCGGCAAAACGCTGCAGGCGCTGGACAAGAATCGTGGAGACAGTATCAGCGAATTCCGGCCGCTGTTCGAGAATGTGCTGCAGGGCGGCTTTGTCCAGGCGATACGCTTGGACGTCACAGGTGGCAATCACGGTGGCGCGTCGCGGTGCGCCGGTCATCAGGCCGATTTCACCAAAGACACTGCCGGGGCCCCGTTTTTCGAGCAGGCGGCGCGGCCCGGTCGGGGGCTGCCACCAGGCTTCGGCCTCGCCCTCGACCATGATGTAGAGCCAGTGTGCGACAGCGCCTTGGCGGGTGATGATGTCGCCGGTGGCAAAGGGCGCATGGACCAGCCGGGAGGCCAGATATTCCTTCTCCGAGTCGGACAGGCGTGCGAAGAGCTCCATGGAGGCAATCGCCTTGAGTCGCCGCTGCATTTCGCGTTGCTGGACTTCTGCCTTGTGGGCAGCAGTTTCTTCGACCAGATGGATGGTGTGGTCATCGGTCGCCAGGCGGATGCCGTTGCGCTGCAGCGTGGCCAGAATGTGGGTGCGGACCGCAGAGTCGGTGGGGTCGTCCAGGCGGGGATCGGTCAGCCAGTAACGCAGGGCGTAATGGGCGTAGCCCGGGCCGAAGTCGAGCAGCACGCAATTGGGGGCGGGAAAGACCGCAACCTGGGGAATGCTGGCAGCGGCCAGGTCCGCCTCGATCAACTGGATGATGCGCCCGGGCGGGGTGGAAAAATCGATATTGAAGCTGATGCTGCGCCGCCAGGTCGGATTGGCCTGGTGCTTGTCGCAGAGCACGTAATAGCGCCCCTTCATCAACTGGCTGTTGGGGACGACGACGCGTTCGCCATTGCGTGTCAGCAGGGCGGTGTAGCGCCATTGGATGTCGGTGACCTGGCCAGACAGGTCGTCGATGCGGATCCAGTCACCGATTTCGAGCGAGTTGTCCATCTGCAGCGCAAGGCCGCCAAGCAGATTGCCGAGGGTGTCCTGCATGGCAAAGGCCAGGACGGCGGTAATCACGGCCGAGGTGGTGACCAGGTGCGCGAGATCGACGCCTGCCAGGTTCAGCCTGAAGAATCCCCAGCCGATGTAGGCGATGATGACGAGGATGTCGGCCAGGATGCCCGAGATCTGAATTCGTATCCGGGGCAGCAGGAGATTGAAAAAGGCCAGGCCGAGAAAGCGCAGGACGGCCAAGCCCTCGCCAAAGACCGCCAGTTGGCGCAGCCAGAGACCGGCTGCGCGCGACAGCGTCCCGCTGGAGAGTTGGCTGGCGAGCAGGTCGCCGATCAGGCAGGCGACGAAAAAAACCGCTGTGTTGGTGATCGAGCGTTGCATCGCCTTGAGCGGACGCAAGGCGATGAACAGGATCAGGACGGCGAGGATCGCGTAGGGGGCTTCCGGGCTGAGGAAGGGAATGCGCAGCATGAATCAGCGCAGGCTGATCACCGGCCAGCCGGCTGTCTCTGCGTGGCGACGCAGGGTGTCGTCCGGATCGACGGCGATGGGCGTTTTGACCTTCTGCATCAGGGGCAGATCGTTATGTGAGTCGCTGTAGAAGTAGCTGTTATCAAATGCGCCCCACCAGAGGCCGAGGGATTCCAGCCATTGTTCGACGCGGACGATCTTGCCGGCCTGGAAGGAAGGCGTCCCGGTCGGTTTGCCGGAAAATGCCCCGCTGGCGACGTCGACCGCCGGAATGGCGCCGATCAGGTGGGGAATGCCGAATTCGCGGGCAATCGGGCCGGTCACGAAGCTGTTGGTGGCGGTGACGATGGCGCACAGGTCGCCTGCGGCCAGATGTTCGAGGACCAGCGTACGGGCCTTGATGCTCATGATCGGGCGGATGTGGCGTTCCATGTACTCCCGGTGCCAGGCATCGAGTTCGGCGCGCGGATGGCGGGTCAGGGGCATCAGTTGGAAGGCCAGAAATTCCTGGATGTCGAGCGTGCCAGCCTTGTATTGCTCGTAGAACGCGACATTCTTGGCTTCCTGGATTTCGCGATCGACCACCCCTTTGGAAATCAGGAACTGCGCCCATTCAAAATCGGAGTCGCCGGCCAGCAGGGTGTGATCGAGGTCAAACAGCGCGAGGTTCATACAGGGGTGTCCATGTTAAGCAGCTCGCGCACGAGCGGCAGGGTAACGGGCCGCTTTTGTTCAAGCGTGTATTGATCCAGCGCCACGACCAGCATGGACAGCGTACGCATGTCGCGGGCGGCGTGACGGAGGAGGTAATTGATGACGTCGGGCGACAGCTTCAGCGCACGTTCGCGCGCCTGGGCTGCGATGGCTTCGGCCTTTTCCGCATCGGTCAGCGGTTGCAGGCGGTAGATCAGGCCGGAGCCGAGGCGGGTGCGCAGGTCTTCACGCAGGCCAAGGTGGGCTGGTGGCTGGCTGGCGGCGGTCAACAGCCTGGAATCGGTCGATTTCAGCTGATTGAACAGGGCAAACAGGGCAACCTGGCCGGTCTCGTCGAGTGACTCGACATTGTCGATGGCCAGCGGCACATCGGCGGTCACCCCTTGCAGGCTGGGCAACAGGGCGGCATCGACGTAGTGAAAGCCGCTGGCCTGGAGCAGGTGGGAGCGGCCGCAGCCGGATTCGCCATACAGGCAGAAGGCGGTTGCATCATGCAAGCCGGCCAGCCATTCGGTCAGTGCGGCCATGGCCTCCGCATTGCTGCCCGCGACGAAATTGTCGAGCGTGGGCGGCGTTTCCGGCAGGAGGTCGAGAATCAACTGGCGCATGGGAGGGAAGAAAAAAACCGGAAGCGGATTCTAGCATTTCCTGCTTGCCGCGCCCTCGAAATCACTGACCCGGCAGCGCCTGGAAAAGGTATGATCATGTCGTGAATTCGACATGGTTCCGGAGGGTAGTGCCGATGCGCTTTCATCCATCGAGAAGCTTGTTTTTGCTGGGAATGCTTGCCTGTTGCCTGAGCTTCTTCGGAGCAGCGTTTGCGCAAGTGGCCAAAGCCGGCGTCAGCGTGGGTATTCAGCCGCTCGGCGTCCCCTCCGGCGTCATCAGTGCCGTGATGCAGCGTGACCGGGTCTTGCAGCGTGCCCTGCAAGCAAGTGGCGGCGTGCGTTTCGTCCCGTTTGCCAAAGGGGCCGATATCGTGCCCAAGCTGGCCGAACATCAGGTGCAGGTGGGCCTGCTTGGCGACATGCCGACCTTGCTGGCCACGGTGAATCGCCAGGGCGTGATCGTCGGCCTGATCAAACAGACCTCGACGGCCATCGTGGCGCGTGGCGTGGTTCAGCTCAGCGATCTGGCCGGCAAGCGGATTGGCTATGTGCCGATGTCGAGCGCCCACCATACCTTGCTGCAGGGCCTCCGCTCGGCCGGCTTGCGTGAAGATCAGGTGCGTCTGGTCGCGCTGCCGGTCAATGATTTGCCGGACGCGCTGGCGCGCGGCGAACTCGATGCCTTCGCGGCGTGGGAGCCGGGGCCGGCGCTGGCGCTGGCGGTCGACCGTCGGAACCGGGTCGTTTTCCGGGGGCGGACCAGCGATTATCTGGTGCTCGACAGGGCCTTTGTCGAGTCGTCGCCGGAGGCTGCGTTGCAGGTCGTGGCGGCGTTTGCCCGGGCCATCGAGTGGATGCGGCGCTCCCAGGTCAATCTCAATCAGGCTGTGCAATGGCTGAAGCAGGATGTGCAGGCCTATGTCGGGAAGCCCTTGAGCCTACCGGATGAGCAGATCGCCCGGATCACCCGGCAGGATATCCTTGATGTCCCTGCCGCGCCGGTCATCCCGGGGCGCTTGACCAATCCGCCGCTGCATGGCGAGTTCGATTTCCTGCGCAGCATGGGCAAATTGCCGCCGAATGCCAGCTGGGATGCCGTGATGGCCGCATTCCAGTATGACGGTCTGGCGACCGTGCTGGCGCAGGCGCGTCGATACAACCTGTCTGCTTTCGATTATGCCGACTGAGCGCCGTAATATCGCCTCCTTTTCCTCCCAGATCGGGCGCTATTTTGCCCTGATCTTCGTTCTGGCGATTGGGGCGATTTTGTCCGGCTGGTATCTTGGCGTGCCGTGGCTGGGCTTGCGGGGCGAGGTTCAGCGTAATCTCGGGACGGCCATTGCCTTGCTGGAACAGGGCGCCGCTTTCCAGCAGGGCCAGTTGTTGTCACGCTTGCAGGAGCGCCGGGGGGATATGCTCATCCTGGCGGAAAACAGGGTGATTGCCCGGATGATGGAGCAGAAGCGTTTTCCGCTCGAGGACATTGACCGGGTGCTGGAGCGTTTGATGCGTGCCTATCCCGATCACTACCAATCGGTTCAGCTGCTGGAGCCGGGCGGGCGTATCGTGGGCTCGGTTGAGCGTTCCCGTCTGGGCGAGGCTTTCGCTTATCCGGAATTGCTGACGGTGCTGCGGGAACCTGGTGTGCATGAACTGATCCAGTTGTTGCCGAGCGGTCGTGGCGATGCGAGCCTGTTGATCTTGCGTCAGATCATGGCGCCGGATGCGGAGGGCTACCCGAATGGCAAACTGGTCGGCATTTTGGTGGCCTTCCTCAAACAGGATGCCCTGATTCCCGATGCCGGCATGGCTGAGCGCCACACCATCCTGGCTGATAATGCGGGCCGCATTTTGCTCAATACGCTCGGAAACGACGAGATTGCCAATCAGTTGCTGGCCTTGAGCAACGGTGTGGAAGGCAATTTGTCGCCCACGGTACCGACGTTGGGTGAGGTGTTGGCAACCTACCGGTATGTGCCGATCAATGCGGCGGATGGCTTGCGTCTCGTGCATTTTCAGCGGCGGGCGGTCGCCATGGCGGATCTGAGCGAAGCGCGCGATGCCTTGTTGTGGTTCGGGGCCGGCCTCTTGTTATTGGGTTTGTTGCTGGTTTGGGGGGCCGCCCGCCGCTTGACGCGGCCATTGGGCGACCTGGCTTCGGCGGTTGCAAGCGTGGGGGCGGGCGAGCGGGAGCGCCAGGTGGATGTGGCCGGGAGCAACTGCCGTGAAATGGCGCTGCTGGGCGATGCGTTCAATCAGATGGTCCGTCGTGTCGGCGATGCGCAAGCGCAACTGGAGTCGACCGTGCAAGAGCGGACGCAGGCGCTGGATCGCGAACGCCGTTTCCTGAAAGCGGTGGTTGAAACCGTGCCGGCCATGATCTGGCTGAAAAACCCGGAAGGCATCTACCTGGCGTGCAATCCGGAGTTCGAGCGCTTCTTCGGTGCGCGCGAGCAGGAAATCCTGGGCAAGACGGATTACGACTTCGTGCCGCGCGAACTGGCGGATTTCTTCCGCGAAAACGATCGGCGCGCCATCGCCAAGGGCGGGCCCTCGGTCAACGAAGAATGGGTCACGTATGCGACGGACGGGCGGCGTGTTTTGCTGGAAACGACCAAGACGCCGATGTTTGGTCAGGATGGTGCCTTGCTCGGTGTCCTGGGGGTTGGGTACGACATCACGGAACGCACGGCCGCTCAGGCTGCCTTGCGGGAGCGCGAGGCACGGTTCCAGGCCTATTTCCATAACGCGATCGTCGGTTTGGCCATCACCAGCCCGGAAAAGGGCTGGCTGGAGGTCAATGAGGCCTTGTGTGCCTCGTTCGGCTATGAGCGCGAGACATTGACGCGGATGACCTGGGCGGAACTGACGCATCCGGATGACCTGCATCTGGATGTCGCGCAGTTCAATCGCCTGCTTGCCGGCGAAGTCGATGGTTACGCGATGGACAAACGGTTTTTGCATGCCGACGGGCATGTCGTGGACACCCGCCTGGCCGTCAGCGCGGTGCGGAAAACCGACGGCAGTGTCGATTACTGCGTGGCGCTGGTGGAGGATATTTCCGAACGCAAACGCGCCGAACGTGCCTTGCTCGACTATCAGCAGAACCTGGTGTCGATGGTGGAGGCGCGGACGCGCGATCTGGCAGAAGCCAAGGCAGTGGCCGAGGCGGCCAGCCGGGCCAAGAGTACCTTCCTGGCTAATATGAGCCATGAACTGCGTACGCCGATGAATGGCGTGCTCGGCATGATCGCGCTGGCCCGGGGGCGGATGGAAGACGCCAAGGGGCTGGATCAGCTCGATAAAGCCAAAGCTTCCGCCGAGCATCTGCTGTCCATCCTGAACGATATTCTCGACCTCTCCAAAATCGAGGCCGAGCGGATGGTGCTGGAGCATATTCCGCTCCGTCTGGCGACGGTAGTCGGCAATGTGGACTCCCTGCTTTCCGGGCGGGCGCAGGAAAAAGGCCTGCAGCTGCATGTGGATCTGCCCTGGGAGCTGGGCCGCATGCCCTTGCTGGGCGACCCGCTGCGGCTGGGCCAGGTGCTGACCAATCTGGTGGGCAATGCGATCAAGTTCAGCCGGGATGGCGCGATCTGGATTCGGGCAGCCCGTGAGCCGGGCGGCGGGGCTGGGGTGCGTGTTCGTTTCGAAGTGGAAGATCACGGCATCGGGATGTCCGAGGCCGAGCAGGCGCGCTTGTTTGCCCCGTTTGTTCAGGCCGATGCTTCGATGACCCGGAAATATGGCGGATCGGGCCTGGGGCTGGCCATCTGCAAGCGGTTGGTCGAACTGATGCACGGCGAGATCGGCGTCTTCAGCGTGCCGGGGCAGGGTAGCCGGTTCTGGTTTACGGCGTGTTTTGCCCTGGGTGAGAGCGACCAGCCTGCGGCAGAACGGACTCGGCTCGAGCAGAGTGCGGAACACACGCTGCGTACACAGCATGCCGGCAAAACCGTTTTGCTGGCCGAAGATGAGCCGGTCAATCAGGAAGTGATGCTGGCGGCGCTGGAGATGGTGGGCTTGAATGGGGTGCTGGCAGAGGATGGGCGTCAGGCCGTCAGCCTGGCGCAGCAGCAAGCCTTCGATCTGGTTCTGATGGACATGCAGATGCCGAATCTGAATGGCCTGGATGCCACCCGTGAAATCCGGCGCGCGTCATTGAACACCGATACGCCGATTTTGGCGCTGACGGCCAATGCGTTCGAGCAGGATCGTCTGGCCTGCTTTGAGGCCGGGATGAATGATCACATCACGAAGCCGGTGGATCTGCCGCACCTTTTCCAGGTGTTGCTGCATTTCCTCAATGCGCGCCCCTGAAATGAAACAGCCCGTGCTGCACGGGCTGTCTTTGAAGGGCGTCGTGTCTTTGGGCGTTAGGCCTGCCAGCTGACCAGACCGTAGTTTTTCTTGCCGCGACGCAGGATGGTGAACCGGCCGAACAGGCGGTCGTCGCCAACGATCTGGTGATCGATCGCGTCAACCTTGTTGCCGTTGATGGCGACGCTGCCGCCCTGAATGAAGGTGCGGGCTTCCGACTTGGATTTGGCCAGGCCGGCAGCAACCAGCGCGTCGATCAGGCCAGCGTTGGCGCTGTCGAGCTGGATGCCGGGCATGCCGTCCTGGGCCAGCTGCTCCAGATCGGTTTCCGTGAGGTCGGCGAGTTGGCCGGAGAACAGGCTTTCGGTGATGCGGCGGGCGGCCATCAGCGCGACTTCGCCATGCACCAGGCGAGTCGCTTCCTCGGCCAGGATGCGCTGGGCTTCCGGCTTGCCGCCGCTGGCCTTGTCGGCGGCTTCGATCTCGTTGATACGGTCGACCGGCAGGAAAGTGAAGAATTTGAGGAACTTGTACACGTCGGCATCGGCCGTGTTCAGCCAGAACTGGTAGAAAGCGTACGGCGAGGTCTTCTTCGGGTCGAGCCAGACGGCGCCGGATTCGGTCTTGCCGAATTTGGTGCCGTCGGCTTTGGTGATCAGCGGCACGGTCATGCCGTAGGCCTGGGTCTGATGCAGGCGACGCGTCAGGTCGGTGCCGGCGGTGATGTTGCCCCACTGGTCGGAACCGCCAACCTGGATCTTGCAGCCGTGGCGCTTGTACAACTCGGCAAAGTCGTAGCCCTGGAGCAGGCTGTAGGAAAACTCGGTGTAGGAAATGCCCTGGTCTTCGCGCTGGATGCGCTGCTGCACCGATTCCTTCTTGATCATCGCATTGACCGAGAAGTGCTTGCCGATGTCGCGCAGGAATTCCAGGCAGTTCATGCCGCTGAACCAGTCGTAGTTGTTGGCCATGATCGCCGCGTTGTCGCCCTCGAACTTGAGGAAGGGCTTGACCTGATCACGGATCTTGCCAACCCAGCTGGCGATCACGTCCGGCGTGTTCAGCTTGCGCTCGGTGGCCTTGAAGCTGGGGTCGCCGATCATGCCGGTGGCACCGCCCACCAGGGCGATCGGGGTATGACCGGCATCCTGGAAACGCTTGAGGATCAGCACCGGCACCAAATGGCCGAGGTGCAGGCTGTCGGCGGTCGGGTCGAAGCCGCAATACAGCGTCACCTTCTCCTCGGTCAGCATCTGGTCGAGCGTTTCCGCATCGGTGAGCTGGGCGATCAGGCCGCGATCCTGCAGGTCCTGAAGGAGGGGGGACTTGTACATTGCGTTTTCTCCAGAGAACGGGGCGGCGACCAAGTGCCGACGCCGGAAAATCGAACCCGCGATTTTAGCAGAGCGCTTCCCTTTGCCGGTAGCCGAACGCTGCCATGCTCAGACTTGCTGCCTGATTTTCGGGCTATTCGGCCGGTCGGCCGTCGGAATGGGGGGCGGGACGCAATCAGGTGCAGCGCTGATGTTCAGTGGCGTGGCGGGCGGGCCGCCGGTGCTGAGTACGTTTGCTACGCGCTGGAAATATGGGGGCGCTCGGTGCAGATCGCCGTTGCTTTGGCGCGGGGCAATACCCCAGTTGTCTCCGGATCATGCCTTGCCCCGGCTCGGGTTAGGGAAGATGGCCGGTTTCGGGTAAAATTGCCTTTTTATTCAATGCGGCGTCAGCCGCGTCAGCCTCAAAAGCGATCATGACCCAGAATACCTCCCTCTCCTACCGTGATGCCGGCGTCGATATCGATGCGGGCGATGCCCTCGTTGACCGCATCAAACCGCTGGCCAAGAAGACGCTGCGTGACGGCGTGCTCGGCGGTATTGGCGGTTTTGGCGCCCTTTTCGAAGTGCCGAAGCGCTACAAGGAGCCGGTGCTGGTGTCGGGTACCGATGGCGTGGGCACGAAGCTGAAGCTGGCTTTCCAGCTGAACCGTCACGATACCGTGGGCCAGGATCTGGTCGCCATGAGCGTCAACGACATCCTGGTTCAGGGTGCCGAATCGCTGTTCTTCCTTGATTACTTCGCCTGCGGCAAGCTCGATGTCGATACTGCGGCCTCGGTCGTCGGCGGCATTGCCAAGGGCTGCGAACTGGCCGGTTGCGCACTGATCGGTGGCGAAACCGCCGAAATGCCGGGCATGTACCCGGACGGCGAATACGATCTGGCGGGTTTTGCCGTCGGCGTCGCCGAAAAATCGCTGCTCATCGACGGCAAGTCCATTCAGCCGGGTGACGTGGTGCTCGGTCTGGCCTCTTCCGGTGCGCATTCCAATGGTTACTCCCTGGTCCGCAAGATCATCGAGCGTTCCAATCCGGACATGAATGCCCCGTTCGACGGCGAGCGTACGCTGGCCGAGGTGGTCATGGCCCCGACCCGCATCTATGTGAAGCAGGTGCTGGCCACCATGCAGAAGGTGACGATCAAGGGCATGGCCCACATCACCGGCGGCGGCCTCCTCGAAAACGTGCCGCGCGTCCTGCCGGAGAACGTGGTGGCCGAGCTGACCAAGTCCGCCTGGCCGCGCCCGAAGCTGTTCGACTGGATGCAGCAGGAAGGCAATGTGGCCGAGAACGAAATGCACCGCACCTTCAACTGCGGTATCGGCATGGTGATCATCGTTTCCGCTGCCGAAGCCGATGCGGCCGAGGCCGAACTGAAGGCGCAGGGCGAGGCGGTCTATCGTATCGGCCATATCCGGGCGCGTCAGGGTGACGAAGCGCAGACCCTGGTGGTCTGATATCGGGTGTCAGGTGGCTGCGACCTGCAGCTGCCTGCTCCTGATGCTGGGCGGCGTCTCCTCTGTGGATGCCGCGACCGGCAAACCAACGGCAGCACCGTCCAAGCGTGCGGCTGTTGCGGCGACCAAGGCCAAGCCATCCCTTGGAAAGTCGCCCGTCAACAAAGAAAAAACGAAACACGTCAGTAAGCAGAGCGCCGCTGCGCTGTCGCATGCGACGCCACGTTCGACGATGCCTTCGCCCGAATTGGCGGCGCTGGAAGTCATGGATGATCCGGCCATCGCCTTGCTGGGGCGGGCGAGTTTTTATTCCAATAAATTCAATGGTCGACGCACCTCCACCGGTGAGCGTCACGACAATCGTTTGTTTACGGCTGCGAGCAATCACTTTCCGCTTGGCAGCAAGGTGGTGGTGCACCGCCTGGATACCGAGCGCTGCGCGATCGTTCGGGTCAATGACCGCATGCACGGACGCCATGTGGCGCGGGTCATCGATGTGACGCGCAGCGTGGCCGAGTCTCTGAACATGCTGCGGGCGGGGGTGGTACTGGTGCGGGTGGTGCCGTACGTGCCCGGCCAGGCGCTGGACTGCATGGGCTCGGAAGCCCGTGAAACGCTGGGTTCCACGGGCCTGAAATTTCCGGCGGCTTTGCCGTCGCCGGAAGAGAGTGATCAGAGCCGGTAAGTCGCCACGATGCTTTGCATCTGTTGTGCGAGCGTGGCCAGCTCCTGCGCGTTTTCCGAAGTGGCTTCGGCAGCGGCGCTGTTTTCTTCCGTCATCTGGGCAATCCGCTCAACCTGCTGGGCAATCGAGGTGCTGGCCGTGCTCTGTTCGAGCATCGATTCGGTGATGTCGCCCACCATCTCCAGCGTCTGCTGAGAGCCTTCCCCGATTTTCTGCATGGCCGTGCTGGCCTGCGTGGCTTGCTCCACCCCGTCGCGCACGGTGGTTTCGACACTCTGGATGCTGTTGACCGCAGCCAGGGCGCCATCCTGCATGTTCTGAATGGTGCCGGTGATTTCCTGCGTGGATTTGCCCGTGCGTTCAGCCAGTTTGCGGACTTCGTCGGCCACGACGGCAAAGCCGCGACCCTGCTCGCCAGCGCGGGCGGCTTCGATGGCTGCGTTGAGGGCGAGCAGGTTGGTTTGGTCGGCGATTTCCTTGATCACGGCGACCACATTGCTGATCTTTTCGCTCTGGGTTTCCAGGTTGGCAATCTGGTTGGAGGCATTGCTGACCGTGCTGGCGATGCTGTTGATGACATTCACGGTTTCATCAATCACGCCTTCGCCTTCGCTGGCCAGACGGCCGGCTTCTTCGGAAAGATTGCGGGTTTCGCCGGCGCGGTCGGCAACATGATTGACGCTGACGGTGAGCTCTTCAATGGCGGCGGCCATGGCTGCCGCGGATTCGCTTTGCTGGCCGGAGGCGATGGACATTTCGTGGGCGGCGGTGGAGACGCGGCTGGCCGCCTGATGGACGGCCCCGGCATGGCTGGCCAACTGCTGGAGGTTGGTTTGCAGGCCATTGAGCAGGTCATTGAAGGCACGCCCGGCACGGGCGACTTCGTCCTTCCCTGAGACATCCAGTCGCAGGGTGAAGTCCAACTCCTTTTGCACCCGTCCAAAGAGGCCGACCATGTTGTCCAGGGAGAGCTTCACGCGCTGCAGGGTCAGGAAGCCGACCACGCCGAGCAGCAGCGCGCTGCCGATAATCAGGCCGAGGACAAAATTGCGCGAGGCCTGATAAGCGTCGGCGGTTTCCTTGGCATGCTTGGCGGCCAGGTCTTCATTGAATTTGACGTGATCTTCCAGTGCTTTGGCCAGGCCGTCGATGGCGGGGCGCATTTCGTCCAGGTAGCGCAATGCCTCCTCTCGCTGGCCGTTGCGTGAAGCAGTGAGGACCTTCTTGGCGCCGTTCTCGTACAGCTCGGCCTGTTTGAGATCGTTTTCGTAGAGTGCCTTGTCCTGGGCGTCGAGGACGAATTTGCCATAACCGGTCAAGGCTTTGCGCATCTGTTCGATGCGCTCATGGAAGCGTTTTTCGTGGCTGGCCTTTTTAACCGTATCAGATTCCAGCAGGTGATTCAGCAGGGGGGGGGCGGGCGCGGAGGAAAGCAATCTGTGCCTGGTCCAGCGTCATGATGCTGGGCAGGAGATTCTCTTCGGTCTCGCGGACTCCTTCGTTGATGCTGGCCATTTGCCACAAGGAAAAGCTGCCTTGTACAACCAGGGCAATCACCCCAAGCAGCACCAGCATGGCGATACGTTTTGCGATACTCATTGAGTCCCTCCTCTCAAAGTGTTTCGTGCGTGACTGCTTGAATTTGCCGTAATGCATTCACTATATCGAAATTGCTAAATACGGCAACTTCTATTGCGGCTTCACGGGGCGAGGAAGCGTACCGTGCGTTCGAATACCTGCTGCGGCAGGTTCGGGTCGAGGCAGTCCAGCGTTTCGGCCGAGAAGGAGTTGGTCAGCCAGGTGATCTGGCGCTTGGCCAGTTGGCGCGTGGCAAAGATGCCGCGGTCGCGCATGTCCTGTTTCGAATACAGGCCGTCCTGCGCTTCCCAAACCTGGCGGTAGCCGACGCAGCGCATCGACGGCAGATCCAGGCTCAGGGTGTAACGCTCACGCAGGGCGCGCACTTCGTCGTCCAGGCCGGAGAGGAGCATCTCGTCGAAGCGCCGGGCAATGCGTTCATGCAGGACGCTGCGGTCGGAGGGCAGCAGGGCCAGTTCGAGAAAATCGTAAGGCGGGCGTTGCTGCTCGCTTTCAGCCAGCAGCGCTGACATCGGGCGGCTGGACAGATGGCAGATTTCCAGCGCGCGCTGGATGCGCTGGGCATCGGTCGGATGCAGGCGGGCGGCGGTCGACGGGTCCAGGACGGCCAATTTGGCATGCAGGGCCGGCCAGCCGTGTTGGGCTGCCTCGGCATCGATCTCGGCGCGCAGCGCGGGATCGGCTTTGGGCAGGTCGGCCAGGCCGAGCAGCAGGGCGCGGAAGTAGAGCATGGTGCCGCCAACCAGCACCGGCACTTTGCCGGCAGCGGTGATCTCTGCCATGGCTGCCAGCGCATCCTCGCGGAATTGGGCGGCGGAGTAGCGTGCTTCGGGCGAGATGATGTCGATCAGGCGGTGCGGATAGCGGGCCAGGGTGTCGGCATCAGGCTTGGCCGTGCCGAGATCCATGTCGCGGAAGACCTGGGCGGAGTCGACGCTGATCAGCTCGACCGGCAGGCGATCGGCGAGCGCCATCGCGGCGGCTGTTTTGCCGGAGGCGGTCGGGCCCATGATCAGGATGGCGGGCGGCAGGCGGGGTGTCGTCATGGCGGCGAATGTTAACACGGACGGCGGGGCCGTCCGTGGGGCAGGTCATGGTCGGATGGGGGGCTGTTGGGCGCTTGAGGGGCGGGCCGGGCTTACTGGCCGCGCAGGAAGAGCTTGTCCAGCTGGTCGAGCGTGAGTTCGGTCCAGGTCGGGCGACCATGGTTGCACTGGCCGGCACGCTCGGTCTCTTCCATCTGGCGCAGGAGGGCGTTCATCTCCGGCACGGTCAGCTGGCGTCGGGCGCGCACCGCGCCGTGGCAGGCCATGGTGGCGAGGAGCTCGTTGCGGCGGGCGGTGATCAGCTGGCTGATGCCGTGCTCGCGCAGGTCGGCAATCAGGGCGCGCGCCAGGGCGGCCGGATCGCCCGCCTGGAGCAGGGCCGGTAAGGCGCGCACGCCGAGTTGGTTGGGGCCGAGCGGGGTGATGGCGAACCCGATGTCGGCGAGCGCCTCGGCGTGCTCTTCCACCGCAGCGATGTCGAGTGCGTCGGCAGAAAACACGGCGGGGATGAGCAGGTTTTGCGTGGACACCTGGCGTTCATCGAAGGCGGTCTTCAGCTTTTCGTAGAGGATGCGCTCGTGCGCGGCATGCATGTCGACCAGGATCAAGCCACGCGCATTCTGGGCCAGGATATAAATGCCGTGCAGCTGCGCCAGCGCATAGCCGAGCGGCGCGCCGGTGTCGGCCGGGCGTTCCTGAGCCAGGCTGCCTGTTTGGGGCGGGGGCTCGGAGAGCGCGGTGGCCGACGGCGTATCGTTTCCTTCCCGGCGGTCGACCGCCGGAAAAGCCTGAAATTGCGGTACCGGTCCTGATCCGCCTTGCGGGCGATCGCGTTGCTGTGCGGCGCGGGCGAAGGCCAGGTAGGCCGCTGCAGCCGGTTCGGCCACGCCCAGGCTGTGCTGGTGCGGGGGCGTATAGGCAGCGGGGGCGATGTTCGGGCGTGCGGGGGCGGCCGGGGTGTCGCGTTCGATCAGCGCGACGGTCGTGTCGGCCTGCACCGGCGCGGCCAGGGTGCGCTGAATGACATGGAAGACAAATTGATGCACGGCGCGCGAGTCGCGGAAGCGCACCTCCGTCTTGGCCGGATGTACGTTCACATCGACCAGGCCGGGATCGATTTCCAGGAACAGGCAGACGGCCGGTTGGCGGCTGCCGTGCAGCACGTCGCGATAGGCTTCGCGCAGGGCATGGCCGATCACCTTGTCGCGGACAAAGCGACCATTCACGAAAACGTATTGCCCATCCTTGGTCTCGCCGGCACGCGTCGGGTCAATGGCAAAACCGGCCAGCGAAATCGGGCCGCTCTGGGCGTCGACCATACGGGCCGCACCGACAAAGTCGTCGCCGAGGATGTCGGCGATGCGCCGTGCCCGGTCGGCCGGGGCGAGTTGAAACAGGGCGCGGCCGTTGTGATTGAGGCTGACGGCGACATCGGGCCGGGTCAAGGCCAGGCGGCGCACGGCATCGGCGCAGTGGGCGAATTCGGTGCTCTCGGACTTGAGGAATTTGCGCCGGGCCGGGGTGTTGTAATAGAGGTCGCGCATTTCGACGACCGTACCGGCCATCAGGGCGGCGGGTTCGGGTTCGGCGCCGGTTTCACCGCGCAGCTTCCAGGCGTGGCCGGCGCCGCGTTCGCGGCTGGTCAGCGTCAAACGGGCGACCGAGGCCACGGAGGCCAAGGCTTCGCCCCGGAAACCCAGGGTGGCGACCCGCTCCAGATCATCCAGGCTGGTGATCTTGGAGGTGGCGTGCCGGGTCAGGGCGAGTGCCAGCTCGTCGCGGGCAATGCCGCAACCGTCGTCGGTGATGCGGATGAGCTTGATGCCGCCCTCTTCGAGATGCACCTGGATGGCTTTGCTGCCGGCATCCAGACTGTTTTCGAGCAGTTCCTTGAGAACCGAGGCGGGGCGTTCGACCACCTCGCCAGCCGCAATCTGGCTGATCAGGAGGTCGGGTAGACGGGCAATGGTGGGCATGCGGGGCAAATCAGGGCACGATGGCCAGGAACAGGAAGGCGGCAAAGATGACGAGGTGAACGGTGCCTTGCAGCACCGTGGCACGGCCGCCAGCAAGGGTGATCGCGCTGTTGAGCAGGGTCAGGTAGAGCAGCACGATTTCCTTGGGCGGCAAGCCCAGCAGAAGCGGCATGTCGAGCAGGATGGAAACCGCAGCCACGCTGGGGATGGTCAGGCCGATGGTGGCCAGTGCCGAACCGAGGGCCAGGTTCATGCTGGTCTGCATGCGGTTACGCAGCGCCTGGCGCAGGGCCGCCCAGGTCTCGGGCAGGAGCACGAGCAGGGCGATGGCAATCCCGACCACCGCTGCCGGCGCATTGGCGGCAGCAACGCCGGACTGAATGGCTGGCGACAGCAGTTTGGCCAGGCCGACGACGGCGACCAGCGAGAGGGCGAGCAGGGCAAAGCTCAGCCAGGCGCCGGCAGTGCTGATTTCTGCAGGGTGCTCCTCGTCGCCGCCGGTCTCGATGGGCAGGAAGAATTCGCGGTGCCGGATTGTTTGCACAAAGACAAAAACGCCGTACAGCACCAGGGACATCAGCCCGGCAAACACCAGTTGCGGCGGGGCATAGGTGGGTCCGGCGGTCGACGTCGTAAATTCGGGCAAAACCAGGGTCAGCGTGGTCAGGGCGGTGAGCACCGAGAGCGCCGAACTGGTCCCTTCGACGCGAAACGCGATGATCCGGTGTTTGAGCGCGCCGGCCAGCAGGCAGAGGCCAATCACCCCGTTGCAGATGATCATGACCGTGGCGAAAACGGTGTCGCGTGCCAGTGCGCTGGCAGCCGGGTCGCCGGTGAGCATCATCGAGACGATCAGGGAGACCTCGATCACGGTGACGGCCAGGGCCAGGACGAGGGTGCCGAAGGGTTCGCCAATCCGGTGGGCCACGACCTCGGCATGAAAGACGGCAACCAGAACGGCACCGATCAGGCTGACGGAGATCAGGCTCAAGCCGGCCCAGTCTGGCAGCGCACTCAGCGGCACGGCGAGCAGCGCCGTGGCCAGAGCGGGAATGAGCAGACTCCAGGCCGGCAGGCCCAGGACGGAGAAGTGTCGGGGATTCAAAGGCATGGGGGCATTATAATGCGAGCTTCGATTACGCCCGGCGGACGGCATGGAATTCCTGACTCAGTTCATCGATATCATTCTGCATCTGGACAAGCACCTGGCCATTCTGGTCGTGGAGCATGGCATCTGGATTTACGGCATCCTGTTTTTCATCATTTTTGCCGAGACCGGCTTTGTGATTTTTCCTTTCCTGCCCGGTGACTCGCTGCTGTTTGTGGCGGGGGCGCTGGCCGCCATCGGCGAGGGCGGCATGAACATCTGGACACTCTGCGCCGTGCTGCTTGCGGCGGCGGTGCTGGGTAATATGGTGAACTACCAGATCGGCCGCCTGCTTGGGCCCAAGGTCTTCCATTGGGAAAATTCCCGGTTTTTCAACCGGGCCGCGCTGGAGAAAACCCATGCCTTCTACGAGCAGCATGGCGGCAAGACCCTGGTGATCTCGCGTTTTCTGCCACTGTTCCGCACCTTTGCGCCGTTTGTGGCCGGGATTGGCGCGATGTCCTACCCGAAATTCGCCCTGTTCAACCTGATCGGGGCGGCTGCCTGGGTGTTCTCGCTCTGTTTTGCCGGATTCTGGCTGGGCAATCTGCCCTGGGTGAAGCAGAACCTCTCCCTGCTGATCGTCGGCATCATCCTGGTCTCGCTGATCCCCGTTGCCATCGGCTACGTCAAACACCGCGTGGCGGCCTGAGATGCGCAAACTGGTCACCTTGCTCTTGGCGTTGGCGGGCGTGGCCTGCACAACCCAGATGGGCAAGGATGGTCAGACGACGACGACGGTCGACGCCAAATATCTGCTTAAAACAGAGGTTGACCGTATTGCCGATACCAATCGCGCGGAAGTGGTCAATGGCCTGCTCCTGATTGCCGACAAGCTCTACAAACGCAACCCGCGTGAATGGAAAAAGGCCGGCATGCCGACGCGGGAGGCGGCGCTGGCGCGTTTGAAGCAACGCCTGCAGCACAATTGGCCTGAGTTGAACGGCCTGCGCGAGGGGGGCGCCGCCGCGCTGGCTTTCAGCGAAACCTACACAGGGGATCGCGTGGCGGCCCTGATGTTCGGCTTGCTGACCATGGTCGACGCGGCCTTCGAGCACAAAGAGGATTTTTATATTCTGGACAGTCTGGATGAGCGCAAGTTGTTCAACAGCGCCCGCAACATGGATGTGGCCGTGTGGAAGCTGGGGCATGACCGCATGAGTACGGGCGAGGCTTATCTCCTGTCCAATGAACTGGATCCCGGTAACCGCAATCTCTCCTTCGAACGCGAGTTCGGGCGGGTCATGGGCTTGCTGGACTTTATGGCGCGGATCGTTGCCGATCGCAACGGGCGCGGTTTTTCCCGGCTGACCCACAGCGTGGTCAGCACGATCTTTCTCCCTGTGGGATTTTTGAAATGAAGAATATCGTCATCCTGATTTCCGGGCGCGGCAGCAATATGGAAGCCCTGATTGCGGCGCGTGATGCCGGCACCTTGCCGGTCAATATCGCCGCCGTGATCAGTAACCGCCCGGATGCCGCCGGCCTGGCGACGGCCGAGCGTGCGGGTATTCCGGTGCGTGCCCTGGATCACAAGGGCTTTGCCGGACGTGAGGCCTTCGATGCGGCGCTCGTCGAATGCATCGATGCCTTCAAGCCGGATCTTGTGGTGCTGGCCGGTTTCATGCGCATTCTGACGCCCGATTTCGTGCGTCATTACGAAGGCCGCCTCCTGAATATCCACCCCTCGCTGTTGCCCGCCTTCCCCGGCTTGCACACCCACGAGCGGGCGCTCGAAGAGGGGGTGCGGATTCATGGCTGCACGGTGCATTTCGTGACAGCCGAACTGGATCACGGCCCGGTTGTGATTCAGGCAGCCGTGCCGGTGTTGCCGGACGATACCGAGGCGACGCTGGCCGCCCGCGTGTTGCGTCAGGAGCATCAGATTTACCCGCAGGCCGTGCGCTGGTTTGCTGAGGATCGCCTGTCGATCGAGGCCGGCCGGGTGCGTGTGGCTGGTGGCGTGCAAGAGTCGGCTGCGCTGGTGTCGCCGCAAGTTTGAGCATGATGCCGCGGGCGCTGCTCGGTGCCTTATTGGGTTCCCTGTTCTTGCACCTGTTGCTGCTGGGCAGTGAGGGCTTGCCGGGTGTTGACTGGCACATGTCGGCAGCGCCGGCCCCCTTGCAGGCAACCCTGATGCCCTTGCCGGCCCGCCCGGCCTTGCCGGCACCGCCTGCGGCGCAAGCCTCCCGCCCCAAGCCGGCAGCACAGCCGCAGGCAACGCCCGCGTCGACCGGGGGCGGGGCAGCGGAACGCGCGCCAGCCCCCGCCGGGGATGATGCCAGCACGGCGCCGACCACGCCGATGGAGGATGCCGCGCTGCCGCCCATGCCCACCGCGACGCCCGTCCTGGCGAGTCACGGTACTTTGCGTTACGACATCCTGACCCGGGGCTTTTCGGTGGGGCGGGCGGAAATCCGCTGGGCCTTCCCTGGAGATGGCGCCTACCACCTGACCAGTGTCACGGAGACCAGCGGGCTGGTGGCCTTGTTCAAGTCGGTGCGTGTCGAACATCAAAGCCAGGGGCGCCTGGTTGCCGGCGGCTTGCAGCCGAGCCGTTTCGTCAGCCTGAAAAATGGCGCGGAGACCGGCGAAAATGCCGATTTTGACTGGTCGACCGGCGAAGTCCGGCTGTTGCGTGATGGTTCTTCGCACCGTTTGAGCCCCGGGGCGCAGGATGTGCTGTCCCTGAACTTCCAGTTGGCCTATCTCGGCAAAATCACCGAAGGGATGACGATTGGCGTCGTCACCGGCCGCAAATACGCGGCCTATACGCTGGACTCTCTGGGCGAGGAAATGCTCGATACACCACTCGGGCCAATGCGCACGCTCCACCTGCGGGTGATGACCGAGACGGTGACCGAAATCTGGATTGCACTCGACCGGGATCGTCTGCCGGTTAAAATCCGCTTTACCGATAAAAAAGGCGATGTGTACGAGCAGTTGATTACCGAGATGGGGACGGATGTCATTCCGCCCGCCTGAGTCTGCCCGTCTGCGCTTTTCCCCGAAGTCAGGAGTTTCATGAAAGCCCGTTTTACCCCCGCCCTCTTTGCCCATGCCGAAGCTGTGCTCGCGCAATTGCTGCGTTTCGATCATCCGGCCGATGCCGTGGTGTCGCGTTATTTCCGCGAACATCGGGAATTGGGGCATGCCGATCGCGGTTTCGTGGCGGAGACCGTGTTTGCCGTCCTGCGTCGCCAGCGCAGCCTGACAGCCCGTTGCGGCGAGCTGGTGACGCCCCGGCGCTTGCTTCTGGCCGCGCTGGCTGTCGTGCGTGGCTGGAGTCTGCGCGAGTTCGCGCCGGTGCTGAAGGCTGCCGAAGAGCCCTGGTTGGCCGAGGTCAAGGCGTTCCGGGATGAGGGCTTGCCGCCGGCGGTGCGCGATGACATGCCGGACTGGTTGCATGCGCTTCTGGTGGCGCAATATGGCGAAGAAAACGTGCCGCGTCTGGTGCGTGCGATGAACCAGGCTGCACCGCTCGATTTGCGGGTCAATACCCTGAAGACCGGCCGCGATGACCTGCGGGCTGCCTTGGCTGCAGACGGTATCGTGGCCGAACCCACGCCGTATTCGCCGATCGGTCTGCGCCTGCGAGACAAGCCGGCGCTGGCCAAGCATCCACTGTTTCTGGGCGGGCACTTCGAGGTTCAGGATGAGGGGAGTCAGTTGCTGGGCGCCCTGCTGGAGGCGCGGCGCGGTGAAATGGTGGTGGATTTTTGTGCCGGCGCCGGCGGGAAAACGCTTTTGATCGGCGCGCAGATGCGCAATACCGGCCGGCTGTATGCCTTTGATGTGTCGGACAAGCGCTTGAGCAATCTGAAACCGCGCCTGGCGCGCTCCGGTTTGTCGAACGTCCATCCGGTGCGGATTGAGCATGAGCGTGATGCCAAGGTGAAGCGTCTGGCCGGAAAAATGGACCGGGTGCTGGTTGATGCACCGTGTTCCGGCCTGGGCACCTTGCGCCGCAACCCGGATTTGAAGTGGCGCCAGGATGAAACGGCGGTGGCTGAACTGAACGCCAAGCAAACCGCCATTTTGGCTGCCGCGGCGACGCTGGTGCGGCCGGGCGGACGTCTGGTTTATGCCACCTGCAGCCTGTTGACCGCCGAGAACGAAGCAGTGGTGCAGGCTTTTCTCGCCAAGCACCCGGATTTCTGCCTGCGTCCCGCCTCGGAGATCCTGGCCAAGCAGGGGATCACATTAGACGGCGAGATGCTCCGGCTGTTGCCGCATCTGCATGATACGGATGCCTTCTTTGCTGCTGTCCTGGAGCGTCAGGTATGACCCAGAAACCGGCATTGCAGCTCTTCCATGATCTGTTGGCGGATATCCGTGATCCGGATTTCATCTGGCAGGTGCTGGCGCTGATCGTCTCGCTGCTCGCCGCGTCGTTGATTGCCCGTTGGTGGCGGGCGCGTAACGAAGAGGGGGCGGGGCGCTTGAGTGATGCCAGTGCCCGCCTGGCTTTCCCGCTGGTGGGGATGTTGCTGGTCGGTGCGGCGCGCCTGGGTCTGGAGAACTTCCTGCATGTGAATCTGCTGAAGCTGGCCATGCCGCTGCTCGGTTCCATGGCGCTGGTGCGCAGCGTGGTTTTCGTCTTGCGTCAGGCCTTCCCGCGCGCTGCCTGGCTGGCTGCCTGGGAGCGCATCATTGCAGCCACCGTCTGGGGATGGCTGGCGCTCTATATTACTGATGTGGCGCCGCACGTGATTGCGGCGCTGGAGAGCGTGCAATTCGCCATCGGGAAACAAAAGGTTGATCTCTGGATGATCCTGCACGGCGTCGTCACGGTCTTCCTGACCGTGGTGTTTGCCCTGTGGGTGGCCGGCGTGATTGAGCGCAAATTGATGCGGGTCGATGCGCTGGACTCCAGCCTGCGTATTGTCGGGGTGCGCGTGGCGAAGGCGCTGCTCACTGTCATCGCGATCGTCACCAGTTTGTCGCTGGTCGGCATCGACATGACGGCCTTGTCGGTGTTTACCGGTGCGTTGGGGGTGGGGCTGGGCTTTGGCTTGCAAAAGATTGCCAGCAACTATGTTTCAGGCTTCATCATCCTGCTGGATCGTTCCATTCGTTTGGGTAATATCGTCCAGGTGGGCAACGATGCCGGACAGGTGACCCAGATCACCACGCGCTATACCGTCCTCAAACATCCCGGGGGCACAGAATTTATCGTGCCCAACGAGACCTTGATCGGCTCGACCGTGCAGAATCAGACCTATTCCGATCGTCGCCTGCGCTTGGCGACGGCAGTCGGCGTGGCCTACGGAAGCGACCTCGATCGGGTGATGTCGATCATGGTGGCGGTTGCGGAGGCCCATCCGCGTGTGTTGCGGGACCCGGCACCCAAGGTCTTGCTGACGCAGTTTGCCGACAGCGCCATCAATCTGGAGCTGGGTTTCTGGATTGATGATCCGGAGGAAGGGCGGGGCAATGTGATTTCCGACATCAATATCGGGATCTGGCGTGCGTTCCGCGAGCAGGGTATCGAGATCCCGTTTCCCCAGCGGGAGGTGCGCTTGCTGGATCAGGCCTCTGCCTGATGTTGAAAACCCGGCCGAGGCCGGGTTTTTTCATGGTGTCTTCGGTTCGTTGGTGGGGCGGCTCTTGCGCCGGATGATCTGAATGGGCTGCCCGTCTTCGCCTTGAATGCTGCGGGCTCGCAGTTGGCCGCAACCGCCGTCGACATCCTGCCCTGCTGAGTTGCGCGTTCGGGTCAGGATGCCGCGTTGGTTGAGGTAGGCAGAAATGGCCACGGCTTTTTCGCGGCTGGGGCGCTTGAATCCCAATTCATCGACCGTGTTGTACGGAATGATGTTCATCATGGCGTATTTACCCTGGAGCAGGGTGGCAGCACGCTCCATCTCCTCAAGAGAATCGTTGATGCCCTCCAGGAGGGTCCATTGATACTGGATCGGGTAACCGGTGCGGCGGGCATAAGCCTCGCCCAGTTCGATCAACTCGGCAGGATCGATGACCTGGGCGCGGGGGAGAAGGCGCACGCGCAGCTCAGGGTCGGTAGTATGCAGTGAGAGTGCCAGGGCGGGCTTGACTTCCCCTTGGGGGAGTTGCTCGAATACCCGGTAATCTCCGACGCTGGAAAAAACCAGGTTCTTGTGCGCCAGGCCGCCAGCCGTGCCCAGCAGCTGAATGGCCTCCAGGACGTTGTCGATGTTATGAGAGGGTTCGCCCATGCCCATGAAGACGACGCGTCGGATTGGGCGCATCTTTCGGGCAAGGATCACCTGTGCAACGATCTCGGCGCTTCCGACTTGCCTCAATAGCCCGTCCTTGCCGGTCATGCAGAAAACACAGCCAACCGCACAGCCCACTTGCGAGGAGACGCATACGCCGTCTCTGGGGAGCAGAACACTCTCGATGGTGTGCCCATCCTGGAGCTTGAGCAGTAACCGGGCCGAGCCGTCTGCGCCGGGATGGTTGGAATGCAGTGTCACCAGACCATCGAGTTGTTTCTGCAAATCAGGTAAGGCATTGCGAATGGCAAGCGGCAGAAAATCTTTGGCTAGTTGTCGTGTTGTACCTTGCTCCAACGGTTGTACGTGGCACCAGGCGCGGAGAATACGGGCCTGGTGTGTGGCTTTCGCGCCCAGGTCCGAGAGGGTTTGGGTAAGATCAGAAACTCGCATGGCTGAGATGTTAACACTGGGCTCTATATATAGGGCGTTGGCACGCGGATTCAATCGTTGGCAAAAGGGTGTTGACAGTTTGTTTTGGGTCTATATAATGCGCCCCTCTTCGTTGCAGCAGGGCGATCCCGGCGGAAGCGAAGGGGAAGTAAAGTGTGAGTTTTACGGGTTTGTTAGTGGTTTTCGGGAAAGCGGTTTATTTTCGAAAGTTATTGACAAGGATTTTGAGACCTGTAGAATGCGC